>JAYZBK010000158.1:0-4040 GCA_036339295.1 Planctomycetota bacterium | reverse complement strand
CACGCCAAATCCCATGAACCCCGAGCCGTTCGTCGCCGCGACGGCGCTCGTGGTCTGGATCTTCGCCTTCGCGATCCTGGTCTGGAAGGTCTGGCCGGTGATCACCAAGGGGCTCGACGAGCGAAACGACAAGATCCTCGGTGAGATCAAGGCCGCCGAGGATGCCCGCGCCCAGGCGAAGCAGGCGTTGGCGGACTACGAGAAGAGTCTCGCCGACGCCCGCGAAGAGGCCAACCGCACGATCGCGGAGGCCCGGGCGGAGGCCCAGCGGGTCGCCGACGAGATGAAGGCCGCCAACGAGCGGGAGCTCGCCGAACGCATGGCTCGCGCCAAGTCGGACATCGAGGCGGCCAAGAAGGCGGCGGTCGCGGACATCCACGGCCGGGCCTCCGAGCTCGCCGCCGCCGTGGCCGGACGAATCCTGCAGCGCGAGATCAACGCCGACGACCAGGCTCGACTGGTCGAGGAGAGCATCCGCGAACTCGACGCCGCCGGCGTCTGACCCCATCCCGACCGCATCAGCCGGAATTCCCGCCCCATGTCCAACGACTCCTCCAACGCGACCATCGACGCCGTCGCCCGGGTCTACGCGCAGAGCCTGCTCGAGCTCGCCGAGGCGGCGGGGGGCGAGGAGAAGATCGCCGAGACCGGCGAACAGCTGCAGGCCCTGCTCGAGATCGTGCGGGCCGAGCCCGCCTTCGCGGAGTTCCTCCGGTCGCCGATCGTCAAGCGATCCAGCCGCGGCGAGTCGCTGAAGCGGGTGCTCGACGGGCAGGTCTCCGATCTGCTCCTCCGATTCATCCTGGTGCTCAACGACAAGGGTCGCCTCGGACGGCTCTCCGACATCGCCGCCGCGTTCGACGAGATGCTCAACGAGCGGTTCGGGCGGATCGAGGTCGACGTCTTCACGGTCGAAGGCCGTCTGGACGACGCCCAGATGAGCCTGCTCGCGGACAAGGTTCGTTCCCGGCTCGGCAAGGAGCCGGTCTTCCACCAGTATTCGGATCCCTCGCTCCTCGGAGGCCTCGTCCTCCGGGTGGGGGATCAGTTGATCGACGGTTCGGTCCGCGGACGGCTCCGCGGCCTTCGTGAGTCCCTCATGGATCGCGGCGCCACCGCGATCCGGGCCGACGGCGAGGCGTTCTACGCCGAGGACTGAGTCGCCGGTCCGTTCGTTCCAGATCCATAACCCGCGCCCGACGGCGCTTTGCGAGGTTGCCCCGTGAAGATCAAGTCCGACGAGATCACCTCCGTCATCAAGAACGAGATCGAGCAGTATTCGACCGAACTGTCGATCTCCGAGGTCGGCAAGGTGGTGGAGGTGGGCGACGGCATCGCCCGCGTCTACGGTCTCTCCAACGTGATGGCCGGCGAGCTCCTGGAGTTCCAGGGCGAGCACGGAACCGTGATGGGCCAGGCCATGAACCTCGAGTCCGACACCGTGGGTGTCGTCCTCTACGGCGACGGCAGCGGCATCCGCGAGGGCGACACCGCCCGGTCCACCGGCAAGCTGCTGGAGGTCCCGGTCGGCGACGCTCTGCTCGGCCGCGTGGTCGACGCCCTCGGTCGCCCGATCGACGGTGGACCCGCGATCGACGCCGCCGGAACCCGCAAGGTCGACATCGTGGCCCCCGGCATCGCGGCTCGTCAGCCGGTCACCCAGCCGATGCAGTTCGGCATCAAGGCCGTCGACTCGATGATTCCCGTCGGCCGAGGCCAGCGTGAGCTCGTGATCGGCGACCGCAAGACCGGCAAGACCGCGGTCTGTCTCGACGCGATCATCAACCAGAAGGAATTCTGGGGCACCGAGGATGCGGTCGTCTGCATCTACGTCGCGGTCGGCCAGAAGGAGTCGACGATCGCCGGTGTGGTCGATTCGCTCCGGGAGAACGGCGCCCTCGACTACACCATCGTCGTGGCGGCCGGTGCCTCCGACCCCGCCCCGATGCAGTTCGTCGCCCCGTACTCGGGTACCGCGATGGGCGAGCACTTCATGTGGCAGGGGAAGGACGGCAAGACGCCCAAGCACGTCCTCTGCGTCTACGACGATCTCTCGAAGCAGGCCGTCGCCTACCGCGAGCTCTCGCTGCTGCTTCGTCGTCCTCCCGGTCGCGAGGCCTATCCCGGCGACGTCTTCTATCTGCACAGCCGTCTGCTCGAACGAGCGACGAAGCTCTCCGACGCCAATGGTGGCGGATCGCTCACGGCGCTGCCGATCATCGAGACGCAGGAAGGCGACGTCTCCGCCTACATTCCGACCAACGTGATCTCGATCACCGACGGTCAGATCTATCTCCAGCCCGAGCTCTTCTCCGCCGGCATCCGGCCCGCCATCAACGTGGGCATCTCGGTGAGCCGCGTGGGTGGCAACGCCCAGATCAAGGCGATGAAGGAGGTGGCGGGTTCGCTGCGACTCGACCTCGCGGCCTTCCGCGAGCTGGAGGCGTTCGCCCAGCTCGGCACCGAACTCGACGCCGCCTCGCAGCGTCAGCTCACTCGTGGACAGCGCATGGCCGAACTGCTGAAGCAGGGCCAGTTCATCCCGATGGACGTGATCGACCAGTGCATCTCGATCTTCGCCGGATCTCGCGGGTTCCTCGACGACGTCGACCTCTCCAAGGTCGCCGACTTCGAGCGGGATCTCCTGCAGTACTTCCAGGGCAAGGGCAAGGCCCTCCGCGACCAGCTGGTCGAGCAGAGGAGCTTCAAGAAGCTCGACGAGGAGTTCACCAAGGCCTGCGAGGACTTCAAGGCCGGCTGGAGCGGCTGACTTCGGCCGTTCCCCAATCGTGATTCGATCTCCACGACCCCCGTCTCCGACGGGGGTCGTGTCGTAGAATTCGGGTCCGTCCCTTCGATCCGAGAGCCCGGCATGCGTCGCACCAACCCCGATTCCGGTCGAGTCCTGTTCCTCCTTCCCCTGGTGATCTGTCTGACCGGATGCATCACCGGCGACGAGGCCGAAGAGGACATGTTCCCGTCGCCGGAGAAGCGGCTCGCGGACCTCGAGCAGGCCCACGAGATCGGGGTGATCAGCGACGTCGAGTACGAAGCGAACAAGCGGACCCTCGAGGCGGAGATCCGATCGCGATGAGCAGAGGTGGGGCTCTCGTCCTCCCGATCGTCGTTCTGCTGGGGGTCGGGCTCCTGCTCGGGGGCTGCCGTGGCGGGATCGCTGGGTGGTCGCGGCCGCCGCGGGAGCCGCGGTGGTCTCTCTTCGACCACACGATTCCGTTCAACGCCGACACCTCCGTGGATCGCGCACGAGACGCCGAGTGGAACGATGACGTACGCTCGCGGGAGTATCAGAGGAGACCCGGTTGAGGTCTCGAGGCGGATCCCCGGAACCGGAACCATGACGACCGACCCCGCGAATCACTGGAACGAGGTCTGGGCGCGGAAGCGACCTGAGGAGACCAGCTGGTTCCAGCCGGATCCACAGACCTCGCTCGCGCTGCTGGACGAGGTCGGGGTCGGCGGCGACGACGTCGTGCTCGAGGTGGGATGTGGAACGTCCTTCCTGGCCGATCATCTGCTCGATCGCGGCGTGGCGGGACTTCATCTTCTCGACATCTCGTCGGCGGCCTTGGGGCAGCTGCGAGCTCGTCTGGCCGGTCGGCCCGAAGTCGCGCCGGTGACCTGGCATCGAGTCGACATCCTGGAGCTGGACCCGGTGCCCGTCGTCTCGGTCTGGCACGATCGCGCGGTGCTCCACTTCCTTCGCGACCCCGCGGCCCGCAAGAGCTACGCGCAGATCGCAGCCCGTGCGGTCCGGGCCGGCGGCCACGTGGTGGTGGCGGGGTTCGCCCCCGACGGACCGTCCCACTGCAGCGACCTCGAGGTGCAGCGGGCGGACGAGCAGGCGATCGCCGACCTGTTCGCGGCGGACTTCGATCCGGTCGCTGGTCGTCGAGTCGCCCACCGGACGCCCTGGGGGTCCGAGCAATGGTTCCAATGGTGCGTTCTCCGAAGAAGAGACGTCGCGAGCTGAGGTTCGATTCGTCGGAGGATGGGCGACCTATCATCCGATCATGCACGTG
>JAYZBK010000157.1:0-20201 GCA_036339295.1 Planctomycetota bacterium | reverse complement strand
GCCCCATCGGGCCGACGAAGCGACCGATGGAGGAGAACACCCCACCCCGGGGCCGTCCGGGACCCCGCCGAGCAGCCTCCAGCCCCGCTTGATACGATCAGGAACCTCGTCTGGAAGCCGTCATGAGCAGTCCGCACAACGTCGTCATCGCCGACGATCACCCCCTCATCCGTTCCTCGGTGGTGGCCCTCATCGAAGCCGCCCCGGACCTCCACGTCGTGGGCGACGCCGGCTCGGCCGATGAAGCCCTTCGACTCACCGCGACCAAGCGTCCCGACGTCGTCGTGCTCGACATCAGCATGCCCGGCATCGATGCCTTCCAGGCCGCAGGCGAGATCCGGCAGATCCACGCGGGGTGCCGCGTGGTGTTCTTCTCCGCCAACGAGTCGAACTCGGCGATCGAACAGGCCAAGGCCGTCGGCGTCACGGGCTTCGTGCACAAGGGCGACGACCCGGAAGAGGTCCTCACCGCCATCCGGGAGGCGATCGCCGGCCGTTCCCACTACTCGCCGACGATCCTCGGACGTCTCTCCGAGGCGCCGCGGACGAGCGGGGACTCCCGGCTCTCGACCCTCTCGGGACGCGAGATGGAGACCCTGAGGTACGTCGCGAAGGGACTCTCCAAGAAGGAGATCGCGCCGATGATGCACATCAGCGTGAAGACGGTCGACAAGCACGTGACGCAGCTCATGTCCAAGCTCGACATCCACGACCGAGTGGGCCTCGCCCGCTTCGCGATCCGGGAAGGGATCGTCGAGGCCTGACGGCCGCGGGACCACCTCATCCGAGAAGGCTGGAGATCGACTCGCGCAAGGTCTCGATGCGGAACGGCTTCCGGAGAAAGGCGGTGCGATCGACGCGGGGAGGCTCGCTGGCACCACCCGTGATGAGGACGCAGGGGATGTCCACGCCCTCCGCCCGGAGCTCCTCCAGGCAGGCCCGACCGGTTCTCTCCGGAAGGTCGATGTCGAACACCAGCAGGTCGATGTCCGGGTTGGACTCGAGGAACCCCTCGACGCCGACCGCATGGCCCCGCGACTCGACGCGGGCCCCCATCTCCCGGAGCACCTCCGTCAGGACCTCGCGGATCACCGGGTTGTCCTCGAGGATCAACGCGTGCCTCGGCGTCCCGGGCTCCGCGTCCGGCCCCGCCGCGGCGACCTCGTCCGTGGCAGCCCGCCCGGGCTTCGAGACCCTGACCGGGAAGACGACCCGCGCCGCCAGCCCGCCCAGGGGGGAGTCCTCGAGCATCAGGCGGCCGCCGGCCTCCTCGGCGATCCGCTGGCAGACCGCGAGACCGAGCCCGACCCCTTCGCTCTGTTCGCCCGTCTCGTAGGGCTCGAGCATTCGTTCACGCTGATCGGCCGGGATCCCGGGACCATCGTCGTCCACGCGGACCTCCAGCTCGTCGTCGGCCAGCAGTCTCGCCCCGAGCTGGATCCTCCCGTGGACGCCGACGGCGTTCCTCGCGTTGACGAGCAGGTTGAAGAGCACCTGCTGGAGGGTGTCGGCGCGAGCCACCAGTTCCACCGGCGACGTCGCCTCCGGGATCCTGAACACCGCCTCGAAGGACAATCGCTTCGGCAGGAGTCGACGGGCGGCATCGGCGATCTCGTCCAACTCCATGCGGGCGTTGATGGGAACCGGGTCCCCGGCCGGGCGGGTCGCCTGCCGAAGTCGGTCGCCCAGTCGCTTCGCCTCCTGGAGGGTGTCGGCGATGAGATCGAGCTCGTGGAGGACCTCCCGGTCGGTGATCCGACGACGGAGGAGCTCGAATCGTCCGAGCACCGCGAACAGGACGCCGTTGAAGTCGTGGGCGACGCCACTGGTCAGCCGCGCCACCGATTCGGATCGCTCGAGCGAGCCTCGCGTGGCGGCCCAGGTTTCCCGCTCCTGTTCGGACACCTGTCGTTCGCCGATGCGGCCGAGCGTCTCGCTGATCCGCCCGACGCAGTCGAAGGTGTCCGGATCCCAGAGCCCGACGACCCGCGTGGCGAGCAACATGAGCTGCTCGGCCCGCCCGTTCACGACGATCGGGACGAGAATGCGATCCGATCGGTCTTCGTCGAGCATCACCGGGCGGCCCTGGGCGATCTCATCGAGGACCCGTTCGCTCGAGAGCTCGAGCGTCTCCTCCAGCTCGACCTCGGGGGACGACCTCCAGGCGGTCTGCAGCATCCACGCCATGCCCTCGCTGCCCGGACGAACGGCGAAGGAGGATCCGGACACGAGGTCGAGCGACGACCCGACCTCGAGCAGCACCGTCGAGATGACCTCGTCGAGCGATTCGGCATCCGAGAGCAGGCTGCCCACCCGGGCCAGGAGACGCTCGTTCCTGAGCTGGACGACGCGACGGCGGTCCGAAGCGACCTCCGCCGTCTGGTCCTCGAGGAGCAGCTCCCCGCATCCGTCGCCGCCCCGCAGCCGCCGCGCGGAGAACCAGCGGCGGTCATCCGGCTCGCCGTGCACCCCGTCGATCCGCAGCTGGAGGACCATGTCCTCGTCCACGGGCCGGAAGCCCAGCATGCTGGCCAGCTCGTGGCGGTCCTCGGGCACCACGGCGGCGGCCCAGGCGTCGATGCCCCGTGACGGATCAGGAGGTTCCTCGGAGCTCTCGAGGCCGGCGAGCACCCCGGCGAGGCCCCGACTCAACTGGATCGAGCCGTCCTCCCGGACGCGGATGAAGCCGAGGGAGCGGTCCTCGAGGGACTCCGGCGTCCAGTTCTCCGACGAAGAGGGGCTGGCCGTCCCGGGCACGCGATCCGGCCGAAGGCTCCGCAGCCACCAGCCGAGCACGACCCCGACGAGCGGACCGACCACGAGCGTGATCGCCATGATGCCGCCCAGGTGATCCGCTCCATCCGGTGGCGTCATCGCCGCCGGAAGGCCCGCAAGGAGTGTCTCGTTCGACCCGATGACCATCGATCCAGCGTACCAATCGGCGTCGCCTCGATGCCAGAGGGCCGGCGTCCTCCTCCAGCCAGACCGGCAGGAACGGGGTATTCACCCCTCGACGATCGTGTCGGGAAGGACCGGCGCTCACGCCGGGGCGACCGCAGGGCTACCAACCCAGGCCCATGGACAGACGCCATCGACGATGGCCCAAGGAAGAAGCCCGACCGTCGGACTGGCCGACGGTCGGGCTTTTCGTTGGTCGTCGCCGCCGAACCGTGGTTCGACCCGGCCGGCGTCGTCTCAATGCCCCCGCTCGGACTCGAACCGAGAACCCGCTGATTAAGAGTCAGCTGCTCTACCGATTGAGCTACGGAGGCGGGAAGAGTGTAGCGATTCGTCCCGCCTCCGCAAGTCGAGGGGAAGCCCGGCCGGGCCGGTCCCTCAGACGAGGCGCCAACCCTCGTCCTCGACGAGCGGCTTCGCCTTCTTCCACTTCCGCTCCTGGCGTTCGCCGGTCTCGGGATTCTCGATCGTCACGATCTCGTTCCGGCCGATCGCCGGGGCCTTTCGGGCGGACTTCACGGGCTCGGCGTCGGACGACGCTCCGGCCTGCTCCGCGATCTCGAGATCACGACGCTGCTCGTCCGTCCCCTCCTCGGCTTCCGCCAGCATCGCGGCCGCGGCGGCGACGGATCGCCGAGCGGCCGGTGGGGGCACCGCGGGAGCGGCCGCGGGCGCGGCCTCCTTCGGGGAATCCGTCTCCGCCGGCGCCTGCCGGGGCGCCTGCGGCTGGAGCCGGCCCTTGAACGCGACGTCGGTCACCCGCTCGCGGAGGGTCTCCTCCATCTCGCCGTAGAGCCGGGCCGACTCCCGCTTGAACTCGATGCGGGGGTCCTTCTGGCTGATCGCCCGGAAGCCGATCGAGTCGCGGATCTGGTCCATCGAGTGGAGGTGGTCCTTCCACGAGGAGTCGAGGATCTGGAGCATGACCCACCGCTCGAACTGGCTGAGCTCGGTGCGAAGAACCTCCGAGATCCGACGGCGAGCGAACGGCTCGATGCCCTCGGCTTCCGCCGCCTCGCGTTCCCGCTCGGTCAGCGCCACGAGGCAGTCCTGCCGGAACCACTCGTCGAGCTTGTCGACGTCGCCGCCGGCCGCCTCGACGGCCTTGGAGGCCCGCTCCTCGATCCGCGTCTCGTCCCACTTGGCGGCCTGCTCGACCAGGAGCCGGCGGAGCTCCGCCGGATCGCTCGAAGGCAGGGCGCTGGCGGACCAGTTGAGCTCGTAGCGAGCCTTGGCCCAGGCGCAGAACTGCTGCAACGCCTGCTGCGGGTTGGTCGGCATGGTCGCGGTGGTGGTGTCGACGGCGAACTCGATCGGGTACTCGATCTCCCGCCGTCGGTACGCGTCCCGGGCGGCCTCGAGGAGTCGATCCGCCGCCTCGTCGGGACCCGACGCCCCGCTCGTGAGATCGTCGCCGAACTCGGTCCCGAGGCGGTTGTTCGCCCACTTCACGAGCTCCCGGGCCCCATAGTCGTCGACGAGGAATCGATCCAACGGAGCCAGGTCGGTCGCGTCGATCCGGCGCTCCATCGCCTTCTCGATCCGCTGGATGACCTCGCGCCGCCCGGTCTCCCGCACCCAGTCGGCCTCGAGTTCGGCCCCGTAGCCCGTACGGGCCCATTCGACGAAGCCGTCGACGTCCCACTCGGAGGGATCGAGGTCGTCGGAGAGGTACTCGTTGCAGGTGTTGAAGAGCACCGACGACCCATCCTCGAGATAGTCGCTTCGGACCAGCAGGTGGAGGTCCTCGCGATCCTTCCTCCGGATCCGGTCGGGCTCGATGTGGATGCCGAGGTTCTCGTGCACCCACTCGGAGATGCAGCGGGCGCGGTAGTCGGGCGCCAGCAGGCGATGGGCCTCGTCCCGGATCGATTCCTCGATGTACTCGAAGATCCGGCCCTTGATGCCCTCGTTCTCCAGCACGGGCTGTCGGATCGCGTAGAACGCCTGCCGCTGGTGCTCCATCGGCTCGTCGTACTCGAGGATGTTCTTGCGGATCGTGAAGTTCCGCTCCTCGACCTTCCGCTGCGCGTTCTCAACCGAACGCGAGAGCATCGGATGCTCGATCGAGTCGCCCTCCTTCATGCCCAGCTTCGAGAGCAGGTAGAGGGTCTTCTTGCCCGCGAACATCTTCATCAGGTCGTCCTCGAGGCTGAGGAAGAAGCGGCTGCTTCCCTGGTCGCCCTGGCGACCGGCGCGACCCCGGAGCTGGTTGTCGATGCGACGGCTCTCGTGCCGCTCGGTTCCGACGATGTGGAGGCCTCCGATCGACTCGATCGAGTCGTCCAACGCGATCCGGTGCAGGAGGACCCCGCCACCGGCATCCAGCTCCTCCATCAACCGCTCGTCGTCCATCGCGGCGGCCTTGTCCTCGGTCAGCATGGTGTGCTCGAGGGCCCACTTCACGAGGCACCGCTTGCGTGCCTCCGCCGGATCCATGGACTGGGCGTCGGCCTTCGAGACGCCGCACTCGCGAATCGCGAGATGTCGCCAGATCCGATCCATGATCTCCTGGTCGTCCATCTCGGGCTTCACTTCCCGCGGACACACGTTGCACCGCTTCCAGTGCTCGATCAGCTCGGCCCGATCGATCCGGCCCAGCTTGATGTCCGTGCCGCGACCGGCCATGTTGGTCGCGATCATCACGGCCCCGAGCCGGCCCGCCCCGGCGACGATGTCGGCCTCGCGCTCGTGCTGCTTGGCGTTGAGCACCTCGTGCGGGATCCGGTGCTTCTTGGTGAGCATCCGACTCAGGAGCTCGCTCCGCTCGACGCTCGTCGTCCCCACGAGGACCGGGCGACCGAACTCGTGCACCCGCGCGATCTCGTCGACGATCGCCTCCCACTTGTCGCGTTCGGTCAGGAACACGTAGTCGTTCCGGTCCGCCCGCTCGATCGGGACGTTCGTCGGGATCGAGACCACGTCGAGACGGTAGATCTCGTGGAACTCGGTGGCCTCCGTGTCCGCGGTGCCGGTCATGCCCGCGAGGCGGTCGTACATCTTGAAGAAGTTCTGGATGGTGATGGTCGCCATCGTCTGCGTCTCGTCCTTGATCGTGACGCCCTCCTTCGCCTCGACGGCCTGGTGCAGGCCGTCGGACCACTGCCGGCCGACCATCTTGCGGCCCGTGTTCTGGTCGACGATCACCACGCCGAGGTCGCCGCCGTCGTCGGGCGCAATCACGTAGTCGCGGTCCTTGACGTAGACGACGTGGGCCCGGAGCGACTGCTCGAGCAGGTGGGGGAGGTCGATGTTGTCACCCACGTAGAACGAACCCACGCCCGCCTTCCGCTGGGCCTCGGTCACGCCCTCGTGGGTCAGCGAAGCCTGCTTCTTGTCGAGCTCGACCTCGAAGTACTGGACGTGGCGATCCCTCGCCGCCTCGAGGTCGGGAAGCTCGTCGCGAGCCGCCTCGAGATCCGCCTTCATCTGCGAGATGGCGGACCGGTCCCGGGCGTTGCGGATGTCGCCCTCGAGGCCGGAGATCGTCACCAGGCACGACTGGACCTTGTCATCCGCCGCGGTCCATTCCTTCTGCTTCTCGACGAGGTGCCGGGCCACCCCGTCGGCGAGTTCGTAGCGGGGACGAACCGAGTGGGCGGGGCCGGAGATGATGAGGGGGGTCCGCGCCTCGTCGATCAGGATCGAGTCGACCTCGTCGACGATCGCGAACTCCCGGCGGCGCTGCACCTGGTCCTCCGGTCGGAGCTTCATGTTGTCGCGGAGGTAGTCGAAGCCGAACTCCGCGGTCGTCCCGTAGACCACGTCGCAGTCGTACATGTCCTTCTTGCGGGCCGCCGACTGCATGTGCATCGGGTGGATCGCCCCGACCGTGAGGCCGAGCGCCCGGAAGAACGGGAACGTCCAGTCGCGATCGCGCTGGACCAGGTAGTCGTTGACCGTGACCACGTGGACCTGCCGCCCCTCGCAGCAGGCGAGGTAGCAGGCCAGGGGACCCACGATCGTCTTGCCTTCGCCCGTCTTCATCTCGGCGATCCGGCCCTCGCTGAGGACGATGCCCCCGATCAGCTGGACGTCGAAGGGGCGGGCCCGGAACGGCGGCCGGCTCATCGGGTGGAGTTCCCTCACCGCCTCGTAGATCCGATTCGGGATGTCCACGTACATCCAGCCGGGCACGGCCTCCTCGGCCCCGAGGACCTCGCCCTCGGGCGGCAGCGGCGGCGCGGCGTCCATCGCCGCCTTCGTCTCGTGATACAGCTTCCGGGCGTCCTCGGGCAGCGTCTCGACGTCGAAGCCGGCCTCGGGGTTGAAGATGTTGCGGATGCCCACCGCGCGATCCATCGCCTCGCGGGCGACCGCGAAGATCTCGGGGATGATCTCGTAGCCTTCCTCGCCCGCCTCGATCCGCTCCCGGAACGCGGCGGTCTTCGCCTTCAGTTCGGCGTCGGTGAGGAGACGCGTCTCGTCCTCGCGCTCGTTGACGCTGGAGACCTTGTCGAGGTAGCGGTTGACCTGTCGCTGGTTGCGGGTGCCGAAGAGCTTCTTGGCAGCCCAGCCGAAGAACGGAACGCCCATGGAAGGGTCCTTTCGGGAGTCGTCGCGGCCCCCGCGGAGCGAGGGTCGAGAGGGTGGTCCGCCGCCGCACCGGCGATCGACGGACGATCTGATTCAGGATGGAGGGGGATCTGGACGGTCGGGTCGCGTGGCGACCTCAGGCCGCCGGCGGCGGCAGCGCGCCGTGGCCCGGTCCACTCGGCCCCGATGCGACGAACCGCCCGAGGGCCCCGGGGACGTCCGCCGGCAGGGGCCCGGCGTTGCGGGGTTCGATCCCGGCCGTGGGGGACGCTCGAACCGACGACTCGACGACGACGGCCGGCGACACGGATCGCCCGGTCCCGAGCACCGCCTGCATCGCCTCGACCGGCACCATCCGGGGCACCCCACCCCCGACCATCGCCGCCGAGAGCATCAGGGCGGTGATCATCACCGCCGCCATGGCGGGGTAGTTCGAGGCGTCGGAGCGGATGGGGGTGGAGCGAGTCATCGAGATTCATAGGGTATCGGCCGATACCACCCCCGGACAACGGGATCGACGCACGAATCTCGGGAGCGGACGTACCATCCGGGAGATGTCCGACCACGCCCATTCGCACGGGACCCTATCGGCCGCCCCGACCGCTCCCGACGGAGACCGAGAGCGATTCTCGGTCGGAGGCATGCATTGCGCCGGCTGTGCCTCGGGGCTCCAGGAGGCCCTGCTCGCCCTGCCCGGGGTGCAATCGGCCACCGTCGACTTCATCGGCGGCTTGGCGGTCGTGGCGGGATCGGCCCCGGCCGAGCGGATCCTCGAGGCGATCGCCGCCCAGGGCTTCGAGGGCGCGGCGCTGGAGGCCGAATTCGATCTCCTGGAGACCCGGTCGCGGCTCGAGAAGGCCCAGTCCGACTCGGTGAGGCTCTGGCGGCGACGTGCGATCGTCGGGCTCGGACTCTGGATCCCGCTCGAGATCATGCACTGGACGCTCCACGGGGAGGCCAATCCGTGGCTCCCCTGGGTCATGCTCGTCGGGTCGGCGATCGTGCTCGCCGTCGCGGGAGGCGGGTTCTACGCCTCCGCCTGGTCGGCCGCTCGACGCGGTGGCACGAACATGGACACGCTGATCTCGATCGGGGCCACCACGGCGTTCACGTGGAGCCTGGTCGTCTTCATCATGCAACGTGCCGGCGGGGAGACCGCGGAGATCTGGCTCGGCCGCCCGCTCTACTTCGCGGAAGCCGCGGCACTCCTCGGGATCATCAGCCTCGGCCACTGGCTGGAGGCCGGGGCCTCCGCGAAGGCCGGAGCCGCGGTGCGGGAGCTTCTCGAGCTCCAGCCGGACACGGCCGAGAGACTCGATGCCGAGGGCCACGTCGAGATCGTCCCGAGCCGCGATCTCGAGGTGGGCGATCGATTCCAGGTCCGGCCGGGCGACCGCATCCCCGTGGACGGCGACGTCGTCGAGGGTCGCAGCGAGATCGACGAGGCCCTCGTCACCGGCGAACCCCTCCCCGTCGATCGAACCATCGGCGATCGCGTGGTCGCGGGAACGGTGAACGGATCGGGCCGCCTGGTGGTCGAGTCGATCGTCGACGGACGCAACACCACGGTCGCGAGGATCGCCCGGCTGGTGCAGGCCGCCCAGGCCAGCCAGGCGCCGATCCAGCGACTCGCCGACCGGGTGAGCAGCATCTTCGTGCCGGTCGTCATCGCGATCGCCTTCACCAGCGTCATGGGTTGGGGCCTGGTCGCCGGGGACTGGGAGACCGGCGTCGTCTCCGCCGTGACGGTGCTGATCATCTCCTGCCCGTGCGCCCTCGGGCTCGCAACGCCGATGGCCGTCATGGTCGGGGCGGGGGAGGCGAGTCGACGCGGAATCCTCGTCAAGGGCGCCTCGGACCTCGAGGCGGCGGGTCGGCTGGAACGGATCTTCTTCGACAAGACCGGCACCCTGACCCTGGGTCGCCCCACCCTCGGTGCGATCGAGCTGCTGCCCGCGGCCGCCGAGGCGGGGTTCGACGAGTCGGCGGTCCTGCGTCTCGCCGCCTCGGCCGAGACCGGGAGCGAGCATCCCCTGGCCCGGGCGGTCGTGTCGGCCGCGGTGGATCGGGGCATCGTCCCACCCACGGCCGAGGACTTCGCCTCGACTCCGGGCGTGGGCGTCGCGGCGACGGTCGAGGGGCGACGCGTCGAGGTCGTCCGGGACGAACGCGCCAGCTGCCGGGTCCGCGTCGACGATCGAGACATGGCCCGCTTCGACATCACGGACGAGCCGCGACCGGACGCCGCCGCGGCGATCGAACGGATCCGGGAGCTCGGCCTCGAGATCAGGATGCTGACCGGCGATCGCGCGGAGGCGGCTCGCCGGATGGGCGATCGACTGGGCCTCGCGGCCGACGAGATCGTCGCCGACGCCACGCCCGAGTCCAAACTCGCGGCGATCGAGGAGGCGGGCGAGGGCACGGCCATGGTCGGCGACGGGATCAACGACGCCGCGGCACTCGCCCGGGCCCAGCTGGGCATCGCCATGGCCGGGGGAACGGGAAGCGCGATCGAGTCCGCAGGCGTCGTCGTCCCGCCGGAGAGGGTCTCGAGCGTCGCCGATGCGATCCATCTCGCTCGCCGGACCCTCACCACGATCCGCCAGAACCTGTTCCTCGCGTTCATCTACAACGGGCTCGCGATCCCGGCGGCCGCGTTCGGACTGCTGGGGGTTCACGGTCCGCTCATCGCCGCGGCCGCGATGGCATGCAGCGACGTGTCGGTGATCGGGAACGCGATCAGGCTTCGCCGATCGCTCGCCCGGGAGCGAACCGCCCCGGAGCGGACGGCGAACTGAGTTCATCGCGACGGGATTCGAGGGAACGGCAGGCGGCAGGCTGCACGACGATGGGCCGGCCCGGATTCGAACCGGGGTCTCGCCGATTATGAGTCGGGGGCTCTGGACCGCTGAGCTACCGGCCCCGCGTCGCGCGGCGAGATCGTATCAGGCCCGCGCCAACGTCCCGGCGATCGCGACCCCGGCGACGTGGCCGGTCGCCCAGGCCCACTGGAAGTTGAATCCCCCGACCCGGCCGTCGACGTCGAGGACCTCGCCGACCAGGTGGAAGCCGGGGACGATGCGGGATTCCATCGAATCGAGCCTGACCTCCGAGAGCGGCACGCCGCCCGCGGTCGCCTCGGCGAACGTGTAGCCACGATCGCCGTCGACCTCCACCCGGTGCTCGAAGAGGATCCGGACGAGGTCCGTGCGCTGCTTCCGGGTGAGTCCCCGAGCCCGGGTCGCGTCCTCGAGCCCCACGGCGGACAACAGGGTCGTGACGAGGCGATCGGGCAGGAGGGGGCGAAGAAATCCCGCGAGCGTCGCGTTTCCCCGAGCCTCGAGCAGCCCTCGTTCGAACTCGGCCCGGTCGAGCCCCGGCAACCAGTCGAGCACCACGTACGAGTCGCGATCACCGGCGGCCCGAGCGGCCAGGAGGTGACGACTCGCGTCGAGCACGACCGGGCCGGAGATCCCGAAATGGGTGCACAGGAGCGGCGCCTCGTACGAGGCGAGCGAGCGGCCTCGGCCGTCCCTCACCTCGAGCCGGGCGGGCGATGCCACGCCCTTGATCGAGCGGAGCGGCTCGCCGTCGCGGAGGACGAGCGGGACCAGCGACGGATGCACGGCATCGGTGATGGTGTGGCCGAGCGCCCGGGCGATCTCGTAGCCGTGACCGTCCGAGCCGGACTTCGGCAGGGCCCGGCCCCCGGTCGCGAGCACGACCCGTCGAGCGAAGAGATCGACCTGCTCGCCCCGCACGCGGAACCCGCCTTCGACCCGATCCACCGATTCCACCCTTCGCGGAAAGCGGAGATCGGCCCCGCCGTCCTTCCAGGCATCGAGCAGCGCCTGCAGCACGGTCGAGGCCCGGTCGGTGGTGGGAAAGAGCTTCCCGGTGTCCTCGCGCTTGAGTTCGACCCCGAGCTCCGCGAAGAACTCGATCGTCCGAGCCACGTCGAATCGCCCGAGGACCTTCCGGATCGCCGGACGCGAGGAGCCCGAGTAGTCCTCCGGCGACACCTCGTGATGCGTGACGTTGCAGCGGCCTCCACCGGCCACGAGGATCTTCGCCCCGATCCGCCGCGCTCCGTCGAGCCCCACGACGTCGACGCCGCCGCGAGCGGCGTGGATCCCGGCCATGAGGCCGGCCGCCCCGGTCCCGACGACGGCCAGCCCGCATCGTTCGGTCCCGCTCACGGGCCACCGAGACGGAAGTCGAGGTCCCGCGCCTTCTCGGCGGCGTAGGTGACTCGACCCGTGGGCGGCTCCTCGCTCTCGAGGATGTACCGGAACGTGACGCGGCCGCGGCCGGGGACCCCGTTCTCGACGAGGAGGCGTTCCGGCCGATGCTCGACCGGCGTGAACCGCTCCGCGAATCGATTCGAGACCGGCCCGGCCAGGACGAGTTCGCTGCCCTCGCCCGGCTCGAAGAGGAGCAGGTCGGGCCGTCCGATCCGCTTCGAGGCGGCCCGGGCGGTGCGGGTCGGGATGAGTCGATCGTTCTCGATCTCCACGTCGACCTGCCAGAGCCCGTCGCCCAGGTCCTCGACCACGACGTCGCCGACCCGGAGAAGGGGCATCTGGTCCGCGTGGTACATGGTGAAGGCGAAGTTCCGGTGGGACTCCTCCTCGAGCATGAAGGGCGGAGGGGTTCGCCTGGAGTACTTCGTGCCGCCACCGACGAGCACCGGTCCCAGGTCGGGATGATCGACCTCGGTCCAGTCGGTGAAGGTCTGGCCGAAGAGCATCCGGTCCTGCCAGCGGAACCTCGCCTCCTCGTCCATCCTGCCCTCGCCGTCCTGCATGATCCGGCGATCGGTCCAGAGCTCGTTCGTGAAGGAGACGATGCCGAGACCCTCGGCCATCCAGTTCACGCATCCCCCGTGGACCCGGTAGAGATCGCTGTGGATGACGAGGTAGTCGTAGTGGGGGAGCATCTCCTCGCCCGCCTCGCCGAGGGCGTCGTAGACCGCCCGGTCGGGTCGCGCGTACGCGGACTCGTTGTAGTCGGCACCGGGTCCCCGGAGCAGCATCCCGCCGGTGTTGTGGTAGCTCTGGCCGGCCGCGATGTTCGGGTGCGCCCGGATGAAGTCGCCGATCGCCCGCGTCTCGGGGTAGGAGAAGGGATGCGTGCCCGCGCCTCGCTGCACGTGGTCGGGCTGCCAGTCGCTCGGGAAGTTGCGGTTCATGTCGTAACCGCCCTCGCCGTCCTCGTTGATGCGACCATCGCCGTCGTTGTCGATCCCCACCGAACCGGCCATCGACCAGTCGCCCGTCATGATGCGACCGTCGGGCCCCGGGACCCGGGGCACCCGCTCGAAGATCCGGGGGTCCCGCTCGTTCCGCCGGTGGGTGCCGTTGGGATCCGGACGCCACATCCGGCCGATGTGGCCGTCGCCGTCCAGGTCCTCCGGACCGTCCTCGTCGAGGAGCCCGTCCCGATCGTTGTCGGTGGGCTGGAGTCCGCTCCGATTCGAGTTCGGCGTGTGGGCCTCGTCGAACCAGCCCGCCCGACCGTCGGGGTTCACCATCGGCACGAGATAGAACGCCCGCTCGTCGACGAGCTCCCGCACCGCCGGGACCTCGTCGTACGCCTCGAGGAGATACCACGCGGTGTAGAGGACGGTCTCCGCGGCCTGCACCTCGTTGCCGTGGATGTTGCCGTCGATCCAGATCGCGGGCTTCTCCCGATCCGATCCGGTCTCCGGATTGTTGATCGCAAGCAGCCACATCGGCCGGCCCTGGACGCTCTCCCCGAGCGACACGAGGGTCGCGAGCTCGGGATGCGCCTCGGCGAGCCGGCGAAGGGCGTCGGTCATCTCCTCGAAGTCGTAGTAGCGGTTGTGCGCCAGGTCGACCTCCGCCTCGATCTGCTGCTGCGCCGCGACCGGAGTCGCGATCCCGCCGCACATCGCGCCCGCGATCGCCGCGCCCCACGCCGCCGTTCGTCCACGCCGTCCATGAACTCTCATCGCGCACCTCCATCGAGGACCACCTCGATCATCTTCACGTCGCCGGTCGACCCCTGGGGGTCGTCCACGAGGATCGTCATCGGTTCGTCGGAACCCCGGACGATCCACTCCATGTCCCGCCTCGCCCCGGGGGCGAGACGATCGACCGATTCGAAGGCCGACCCTTGCACGAGCCGCTCGATCGGCACGTCCGGACGGACGAGCATCGGACGAATCGCCCGATTGATGCAGCTCCTCTCGGCCCGGAGGGGCAGCGGCCCCTCGTTGACCAGGGCGAGCCTGATCCGGAACAGCCCGCCACCCAACGGCTCGACCTCGGGTCCCTCGACCACCACCCGCGGCCGGCTTCGCGCCCAGTCCGCGATGAACGCGGCGTGCCCGACCGAGAGATCGTCGATCTCCTCGATCGGGGGATTGATGCGGAAGCCCGGAACCGGGCCCCCGATCTCGACCGGTCCGAGCTGGGGATGCTCGAAGACGCGCCATTCGACGAAGCCGCCGCCGTCGCGATCCGAATCCGACCACGCGAGCCACGCGGCCCCCTCCGCGTCGGAGGGGTCGGGGCCGGGTTCCCCCTCGCCGGATTCGTCGCCGGTCGGATCGGGGCGGCCCCATCCGGTCGTCGCGACCGTCGGGACGCCGCGATGGGCGTAGAGCCAGGCATGGAAGCCGCCGCGGTCCTCCTCGTCCTCGCTCCGGACCTGCCCGGTGTGCTCCTTCCACTTCGAGGCGAGGGTCTCCTGCAGGCCGCGATCCCCACCATCGATGCCGACGGGGGTGCGACCCGTGATGTCCCGCTTCTTCGAATCGGGAATCGAGACGATCCAGTCGTGGGGACCGAAGACGACGGCTCCGACGAGGTTCGGGCGATCGAGCACCCAGCTCGCCATCGCCATCGCCTCGGGCTCGCTCAACTGGTACGGCCCGCTGTCGAGATCGTGCTCGACGTAGAGGTGCAGGAAGTTCCGATCGATCCGCACCTCGCCGTGCCCGTCCTCCGCGATCAGGCCGTCGCCATCGGCATCGACACCCTCGACGAACATCGCGTGCGTCGGGCGTTCGCCCGCGGCGACATCCGGCCGCGTGATCATCCGGGGCTCGCCCGGGTCGACGAGGTGCGTGGGCGGGTGCGCGAGCGGCGGATCGACCAACCGCATCATCGCCACCACGCCGTCGCCGTCGAGATCCCGCGGCCCGTCCTCGTCGACGAACCCGTCGCGATCCGCGTCGACGACCCGCACCCCGCCGCGATGTCCGTCGTTCGGGCCCGAGGCGAGCCGGGCGATCCCGTCCGGGTTGGCCCGGGGCATCAGGACGATCGTGACCTCGTCGAGGACATCCGGGTGATCGGCGAGCAGCCGTTCCGCGATCCTGACCGAATACTCGGTCCCCGCCGGATGCAGGGCATCGATGCCGGCGGCCACGAGGAACGTCGGCCGGGTGTCGACCTCGCCCTCGCCCAGGACGACCGCGAGGAGCGGCCGCCCCTCCCGACTCGTGCCGTAGCGTTCGAGGCGGACCTTGCCCGGGGCCTCGTCGCGGATCGCTTCCAGCCGCGAGACGTAGGCCTCCTCGTCGAGGTAGCCGTCCCACGGCGGAGCCGAGGCGACGGCGCCGCCGAGAAGCAGGGGGGCGGTGCAGAGCAGGACACGAGAGAGCATGTTGATCTCCGAAGGGGCGGCGTTCGGACCGCGTTCAGGACTCGAATCGAACGGTCGCGTCGTCCATCAGGTAGAGACCGACGAGCCAGTTCTCGACCAGGTAGGGGGAGACGACGAGTCGGCCTTTCAGGCTGCCGAAGCTGATCGCGTGACGTTCGGCCGGAGGCACCGCATCCGTGAGCGAGACCTCGATCGCGTCGTAGGGGGTCGGGGGAATGCCGATGCAGCATCCGTCCCACTGATTGAGCATGACCAGGAGCTCGGAGGTGTCGGCGCCCCCGAGCGGGAAGGCGACGTAGCCGTCGAGCTCCACCCAGGCGCCGTCGAGGGCCGCGATCCGCTGGGGCATGGCTCGCTCGCCGAGGCTGGGTCGATAGCCGTCGGCGGCGCTGGAGAGGAGTTCCCAGCTGACGCGGTACGGATCGGCCTCGGTGCCCGCCCCCTGGATCCGGAACTGGCCGTCCGCGACGATCGAGTCGTCGACCTTGACGAGGCGGCCGGGTTCGACCGTCGCGTCGGGGATCTCCCGATCGATGCCCAGCGTGAGCTCGGGAGCCCCCTCCGGAACCTCGATCACCGGGCGGGCCGTCCTTGCCGGTTCATCGACGTCCCGGTCGGCCCGGCCGTCGTCGAGATCCGCCACGAGCGCCGCGGCATCGATCACCGGGTCGGGGATGTCCTCGAGGTCGGGCAGGAGGATCTCGTCGCCGAGCTCGACCTCGCCGGCCGCCAACCGCGGATTCGCATCGACGATGCGTCGCCAGAGACGTTCGTCGCCGTATCGGCGTCGGGCCAGCTCGGGGAGCGTGTCGTCGCCGCCGAGCACCCAGGTCTTCGCCGTGATGCGGTCCTCGTCGTCCGCCGCCTTCTCCGCAAGCTCCTGGATGGTCTCGACCACCGGCGTGGCGACCTCGCCGACCCGATCGGAACGATCGGCGGCGGAACGGTCTCCTCGATCGTCGCCCCCGGAACGGGTCCCCTCACCGGCCCCGGAACCGGCCACGGAACCGGCCCCGAAACCGGAAAGCAGGACGCCTGCAGCGAGAAGGAGTCCGCCGATGATGGCCCAGATGAACTTCACGAGGTGCGGCCCTCTTGGGGGAAGTCGGAGGGAGGTCGGAACGAGGCTCGCCGGGACGATCCACGGCCGGTTGCATGCTAGCGGCGGGCCGGAGGGGAATCAGTCCAGCGGCCGGAGGTTCTCGGCGACCGGCGTGCGGTAGGCCTTGAACGCCGGGGCGATGCCCGCGAGGCAGGCGAGCACCACGGTCCCCGCGGCGATGATCACGGCCCCGCGGAGTTCGACCGAGGGTTCGATCACGACGCCCGTCCGGGACGCGAGGACCCCGGCCGCGACGCCACCACCGGCGATCGCGAGGGCGAAGCCGACCGCCGCGCCGAGCAGGCCGATGACCGCGCTCTCCGTGACGACCAGCCCCAGCACCCGCATCCGCGTGCAGCCGAGGACCCGCAGCACGGCGATCTGGCGCCGACGCAGTTCCATCGAGTTCCAGAGGGCCAGCATGACGCTGCAGGACCCCGAGACCAGGATCCCGACGCCCAGCGCGAGGAACACCGCGTCGAGGTCCGCCACGATCCCGAAGAGGTTGTCGACCTGCGTCGACGGGGAGGCGACCGTCACCATCGGATCGCGACGGAGTCGGTCGTAGGCCTGCTGGACGATCGCGGCACTCCCGCGTCCGGCGCGGACCGGCGTCCGGAGCAGCAGCCCGGTCACGAGCCGGTCGGGCTCCTCGAGATCCGCGACGGAGGTCGGCGGGGGCCGCCCCTCGGCGGCTCGACGATCGAAGGCGTGGACCAGCCATCCACCCTCCAGGTCCGCGACCACGATGCGGTCGTGATGCGTCCCGCTCGGCTCGAGGACGCCGACGACCTCGAAGACGACCTCGTCGTGGACGTGCCCCTCCTCGTCGCAGTGCACGTGATCGTGACCGACGGAGCCGATCGCATCGATGCCGGGCTCCGCCCCGGGATCGGCGTGGGAATGCTCCCGGCTGCTCCCGATCCCGTGGGTGAGGTGGAGTCGGGACCCGAGGTCGAGTCCGGTGTCCCGCGCGACGCGCGATCCGATCACGACCTCGAACGGTCCCTCGAAGTTCCGCCCCTTCGCGAGCCGCCACGGCTCGCCCGGGGCCGGCTCGAACCGGGTGATGAACTCGGGCGTCGTCGCGACCACCGGGTGTCCCTGGAAAGAGTCGCCGAGCTGGGTCGGGATCGCCATCGCCCACGGGAAGCCGTCCACGATCTCGGAGATCTTGGCCTGGGCGAGCGGCGCCCTCGGTGGATTGGCGTAGAAGAGACCGTTGAGGACGGTGACCAGCGGACTCGATTCGGCGCTGACGATGAGGTGCGCGTTGCCGACGCCGCGGGTGAAGCTGTCCCGCCCCGCCTCGCGGAGGCTCCGCATCGAGAGGAGCAGCGCCACCGCGATCCCGATCAGGAGGACCGTGACCGCGGTCGAGGTGGGTCGCCCGAACAGCGACTTGAGTACGAGCCTGAAGTCGGTCATCCGACGGCCTCCCCTTCACCGAGAAGCGTGGCGAAATCGATCGTCCGCGGCACGGCGTCCACGAGCGAGGGGTCGTGGCTGGTCAGGAGCAGCGCCGCGCCGTGCCGCTCGCACGCCTGGCCGAGGAGCTCGACCGCCTCGCGGGCATGGTCGGGGTCGAGCGAGGCCGTGGGCTCGTCGGCGAGGATCAGGGCGGGCTCGGCCGCGAGTGCCCGCGCAATGGCGATCCGCTGCTGCTGGCCCACGCTCTGGCGATCCGCCCGGGCGTCGATTCGATCGATCCCGAGCTCGTCGAGCAGCGCGCCGGCCCTGGATCGGTGCTCCGCCCGCGGAACGCCGGCGAAGAGCAGCGCCAGCTCGACATTCTCCCGGGCGGTGAACCCGGCCAGCAGGTGATGGGTCTGGAAGACCATGCCGATCCGACGGGCCCGCAGGGCATCCCGCGAGGCGGATGGAAGGGCCTGGATGTCCTCCCCCTGCACCAGCACGCTCCCCGAGGCCGCGTCGAGCAGTCCGGCGGCGAGGAGGAGGAGGGTGCTCTTGCCGCATCCGCTCGGACCGGTCACGAGCAGCTGTTCGCCCTCGCGAACGACGAGCTCCGGCACCCGGAGGCGAAAGCCGTCCGGCCGTTCGAACTGGAGGTCCCGGATCTCGAGACAGGTGCTCATCCCCGCATCGTACGCCGGGATTCGACGACGCAGGAGGACCGATGGTGGAGCCCCGCCCGGCGACCTGCCGATCTCACCTCTCGATGAGGATCCCCAAGCCCGGCATCGATGGTCGCTACACGTGGCTCCTCGCGGGGCTGCTGCTGCTCCTCATCGTCGGGCCGCTGGTCGGCCGCTTCGAGATCGTCGGGGGCGGCCTCTACATCGGCGACTTCATCCTCGTGATGGTCCTCCTCGTCGCCGTCCGGGCGTTCTTCCGCGAACACCACCACTTCCTGATCTGCCTCTCCCTCGCGATCCTCGCGGTGATCGGCGGCAGCATCGCCCGAGCCCTGTCCGACGACGCCGCGGTGGCCTCCCGGGTCGTGGGCCACGCGGCCGAAGCGGGCCTGCTGGGCTACATGACCCTCCTCATCGGCCGCGACATCTTCACCACCGACGACGTCGACACCGACACGATCTGCGGTGCGGTGTCGGTGTACCTCCTGATCGCGGCGACCTTCGCGGTGATCTTCACGATCCTCGAGACCCTCGATCCGACGGCGTTCCGGCTCCCGTCGGACATCCGGATCCCCGATGCGAGCCTGGGCCCCGACCGCCTGATGGCCTACTTCTCGATCGTGACCATCACGACGGTCGGCTACGGGGACATCACGCCGAAGGCGGAGATGGCCCGGTCGCTGGCCAACCTCGAGGCGCTCCTCGGGCAGATCTACCTGACGGTGCTGGTCGCGAGGCTCGTCGGACGCAACCTGACCCAGAGCTTCGAGAGGAAGCGGTCGCAGGAGTGAGCGGCCACGATCAGGCGAGGAGGCCGTCGACCACCCGGCCGTGCACGTCGGTGAGCCGGAAGTCCCGTCCCTGGTGACGGCGGATCAGGCGTTCGTGGTCGAATCCCAGCAGCTGCAGCACCGTGGCCTGCAGGTCGTGCACGTGGACCGCGTCCTTCACGATCCGGGCACCGAACTCGCAGGTCTCGCCATGGGCGATACCGGGGCGGACGCCGCCGCCCGCCATCCAGATCGAGAAGCAGTGCGGATGATGGTCGCGGCCGAAGTAGGTCGATCCGTTCCGCCGTTCGTTCATGGCGGTCCGCCCGAACTCGCCGGACCAGATGACCAGCGTGTCGTCGAGCAGCCCGCGTTCCACGAGGTCGTCGAGCAGGGCCGCGATCGGCCGATCGGTCTCGCGGCACTTCTTCGGGAGCTGGTTCACGATGTCGTCGCTCGGATTCGTCCCGTGGGTGTCCCAGCCCCAGTCGAAGAGCTGGACGAAGCGGACGTCGCGTTCAAGCAGGCGTCGAGCGAGCAGGCAGTTGTTCGCGAAGGAGGCCTCGCCCGGAACCGCCCCGTACCGCTCCCTGGTCTCGGGCGACTCGAGGGCCACGTCCATGACGCCCGGCACCTCGGCCTGCATGCGGAAGGCGAGTTCGTACTGGGCGATCCGCGCCAGGGTCTCCGGGTCGCCGTGCCGCTCGCACTGCAGGGCGTTGAGTTCGGCGAGGGCGTCGATGGTCGCCCCACGAGTCTCCCGGTCGATGCCCGGAGGATTCGACGTGAAGAGGACCGGCTCCCCGCCGGAACGACACTGGACCCCCTGGTGGACGCTGGGAAGGAAACCGTTGCCCCAGACGCTCTTGCCGGCGCTCGGCGTCTTCCCCCCCGAGACGAGGACGACGTAGGCGGGGAGGTCGCGATTCTCCGACCCGAGCCCGTAGCTGATCCACGACCCCATCGAGGGGCGGCCCAGCCGCGGCGAGCCGGTGTAGAGCAGCAGCTGGGCGGGGGCATGGTTGAACTGGTCGGTGTGCATCGAACGCACGACCGCGATGCGATCGGCATGCCGACCGATCTCCGGCAGCAGCTCGCTGATCT
>JAYZBK010000156.1:0-3417 GCA_036339295.1 Planctomycetota bacterium | reverse complement strand
ATCCGGTAGGCGACGTCGACGGGGTCGGTCATCGAGCCCGCGTAGGCCGGGGCGCCGGTGACGTCCTGGATCCGCATGAAGATCCCGGTGAAGAGATCGGTGTCGTAGTTGCTTCGCTTGTCCTGCAGGACGGAGACGAGGCGTTCGAGGCCCATGCCGGTGTCGACGTGCCGGGCGGGAAGCAGCTTGAGCGAGCGATCGGCCTCCCGATTGAACTGGATGAAGACGAGGTTCCAGATCTCGAGCACGTCGGGATCGTCCTGGTTGACGAGGCTCGAGGCGTCGCGACCGCCGATGCGGTCGTAGTGGAGCTCCGAACACGGCCCGCAGGGACCGGTCTCGCCCATCTCCCAGAAGTTGTCCTTCGCATTGCCCGGAAGCACCTGGGCGGGGGGGAGGTGCCGGAGCCAGAGATCCCGCGCCTCGTGATCGGGTTCGAGTCCCTGTTCCGGATCGCCTTCGAACCAGGTCGCGTAGAGACGCGAGGGCTCGAGGCCGAACTCCTCGGTGAGCAGGGTCCACGCCCAGTCGATCGCCTCCGCCTTGAAGTAGTCGCCGAAGGACCAGTTGCCGAGCATCTCGAAGAACGTGTGGTGATAGGTGTCGCGACCGACGTCCTCGAGGTCGTTGTGCTTCCCGCCCGCTCGAATGCACTTCTGCGTGTCGACGGCCCGGGTGTAGTCGCGCGAGCCCTGTCCGAGGAACACGTCCTTGAACTGGTTCATCCCGGCGTTGGTGAAGAGCAGCGTCGGATCGTCGTGGGGGACGACCGGACTCGAGGGCACGATCGTGTGTGCCGCTCGGTCCCTGAAGTACTCGAGGAAGCGTCGTCTGATCTCGCGGGCTTGGAGGGTCATGGTGCTCTCGGGCGTCCCGGGGGGAGGTGGGAGTCCGCATTATGCCCTCCCGACGGACGTCGACGGGCAATCCCGGGTCGTCGGCGATACCGTCTCGATTTCGTCGGGAAAGCCTCGGGAGCCTGATCGATGTCGAACCGACGTCCCTTCGTGGGTGGAAACTGGAAGATGAACGGCGATCTCGCCCGGTCGGCCGAACTGGCCGACGACCTCGCCGCGGCGATCGGATCGCTCGCCGAGACCGTCGACGTGGCGGTGTACCCGCCGAGCCCCTATCTCCAGGCGGTCGGGCACGCCCTCCGTGGTGCCGACATCCAGCTCGGGGGCCAGGACTGCTCACCCCACCTCGAGGGTGCCTACACGGGGCAGACGAGCCCGCTGATGATCGGCGATCTCGGGGGCCGATCGGTCCTCGTCGGCCATTCCGAGCGTCGACACGGGCTCGCCGAGGCCGATGAACTGCTGGCCGCCAAGGTCCGGGCGGCCCTTGCGGCCGACCTTTCGCCGGTCCTCTGCGTCGGCGAGACCCAGGAGGAGCGGGACGCGGGTTTGGCCCGGGAAACGGTCGCCAGGCAGGTTCGGGACGGGTTCGCGGACCTTGAGGCCGGTCTCGCGGAGCGGCTGGTCATCGCCTACGAGCCCGTCTGGGCCATCGGAACGGGCGTCACCGCGACCCCCTCGGACGCCCAGGAGGCCCATGCGGCGATTCGATCCCTGCTGGCGTCCCTGTATGATGCGGAACTCGCCGACGGGACCCGGATCATCTACGGGGGTTCGGTGAAGGCCTCCAACGCCCTGGAGCTCTTCTCCGAGCCCGACATCGATGGGGGACTGATCGGCGGGGCAAGCCTCGTGCTCGACGACTTCCTGGCGATCTGCCGGGCCGCCGACGCGACTTGCCGGTCCTGAGTCGTCCGCCCGAGGCGTCGAGGGGTCGTTGATCGATGGCACCTCGGGCCTCACGGAACCCGGCGTCGCTCGCCAGAGCCCGCCACCGCGGAACAGCCACGTGCTCATTCTCCTGACGCTTCTCTTCATCGCCATCTCGGTCACCCTGATCCTGGTCATCCTCGTCCAGCGACCGCAGGGCGGCGGCCTCGCGGGCGCCTTCGGTGGCGCCGGCGGGGGCGGGACCGACACCGCGTTCGGCGGACGCACCGGCGACGTGCTGACGCTCGGCACCGTCGCGACCTTCACCGTCTACCTCGTTCTCGCGGTCGTGCTCAACATCGCCGACAACGTGGAGGCGGAGCCCGCCGCGGAAGGCGAGCAGGCCTCGTCCGAGTCGACCACCGATCCGGCCTCGACTCCCGAGGGCGGCACCACCTCGGCGACGCCCGCCGCCGTCACGCCGATCACGCCGACGACCCCCGTGCCCGCGGCCCCGGCGCCTCCGGCCGGCGGCTGAGTTCGCGAAAGGACCTCGATGCCTGGACCGACCATTCGTTCGATGACCGGATTCGGCGCCGCCAACGCCGAGGTCGACGGATCGAGGTACGCGGTCGAGGTTCGATCCGTCAACAACAAGTTCCTCAAGACGATCGTCCGCCTGCCGGACGATCTCGTCGCGCTGGAGACCGACCTCGAGACGGCGATCGGCCGGCGACTGCGTCGGGGCAGCGTCATGGTGACCGTTCGGTGGACGCCGGACGCCGGCGCCATCGCGGCGAGCATCGACGGGGACGCGGCGCGGAAGGCCGTCGAGGAGCTCGTCGCGGCGATGCCCGAGGGCCTCAGGGACCGTTGCACGATCGACCTCGCCGGCCTGCTCGTCGTGCCGGGGATCCTCGGTGGGGACGACTCCACGGGGCTCGCCGACGCGGCTCGTCCCGTCCTCCTCGGACTGCTCGACGAGGCCTGCGACGGCCTGCTCGAGATGAGGGCCCGGGAGGGCGAGGTCGTCCGAGTCGAACTCGAGCGCTTCGGCACGCGGATGCGCGAGCTCCTCGAGGCGGTCGCCGCCCGCGCCCCGGTGGTGGTCGAGGCGTACCGCGATCGACTCCACCAGAGGGTCTCAGCCCTTCTCGAGGACGTCGGGAAGACCCTCGACGAGGGCGACCTCGTCCGCGAGGTCGCCGTGTTCGCGGAGCGGAGCGACATCGCCGAGGAGGTCGTGAGGCTGGGCGGTCACCTCGACCAGCTCTTCGATCTTCTCTCCCGCACCGACGGCGAGCCGGTCGGGCGGACGCTCGACTTCCTCACGCAGGAGATGCTGCGGGAGGCCAACACGATCGCCAGCAAGTCCGCGGACGCGGAGATCGCGAGGGACGTCGTCGAGATCAAGGGACTGATCGACCGCGTCAAGGAACAGGCCGCCAACGTCGAGTGAGCGCACGAGGGACGACGTGCCGCAACGACCGATCCATCCCAGCGACCATCGAGATCCGGACGACGGCGAGGATCCCGTCGATCGGACGATCGCCGGGGGGACCGTGCTCGGACTTCCCGAAGTCGATGCGGAGGAGGCCGCGCCCGGAGAGGCGCGAGCCCGTTTCGATCCGGCCGAGCTTCGCACGGTCCTGGCCCATTACCGACTCGGCGAGCTCAGCGGGATCACGGA
>JAYZBK010000155.1:0-6706 GCA_036339295.1 Planctomycetota bacterium | reverse complement strand
CCCGGGCGGGACCTCGGCTCGAAGGGTCTCGAGATCGGCGATCGACCCGGTGGTCGCGAGTTCCACGATCTTCTTGACGCTCGAGGCGCCGACCCCGTCGATCGCCGCGAGCTGGTTCGAGGCGTCGGGGCCGCGGGCGATGTCGTCGAGCTCCCGACCGAGCCCTTCCACCACGCGGGCGACCTTGGCGTGGGCGTTCACCTTGAAGCCGTTGGCTCCGGTGATCTCCAGCAGGATCGCCATCTCCTCGAAGGCGTCGACGATGTCGGCGTTCAAACCCATCGGGGCATGGTAGTGGAGGCCGCGGTCATCCCACGTCGCCGAGGCCGAGGGTCTCCCCGTAGGTCTCCAGGAGCAACCGTCTCGTGGGCACCGCGTCGGGGGCGAGCAAGGCGGGATCACGATCGATCCACGCGGCCGCGTCGTCCCGGGCGAGTCGCAGGAGGTCGAGGTCGCCGAGCAGGTCCGCCACCCGGAGTGGTGCGGCCCCGGACTGGCGGGCCCCGAAGAGCTCGCCGGGACCACGGATCTCGAGATCCAGCTCGGCGATCCGGAAGCCGTCGTCCGACTCCGCGATCGCCTCGAGTCGTCGACGGCCGTCCTCGGTGGCGGGTTCACCGACGAAGGCGCAGATCCCGCGGGCCGTGCCCCGGCCCACGCGGCCCCGCAGCTGGTGGAGCTGGGCCAGTCCGAACCGTTCGGCGTGCTCGACCACGATCATCGTCGCATTCGGCACGTCCACCCCGACCTCGATGACCACCGTGGCCACGAGGACGTCGATCTCCCGGTTCCGGAAGGCGGTCATGATGCGGTCGCGCTCGGCGAGGGGTTGTCGACCATGCATGACGGCGAGCCGCCGGCCGCGAAGGGGCCCGGCCTCGAGGGCCGCCCGCTTCGACTCCACGTCGGCGAGGCCCAGGTCGGACTCCTCGACCGCCGGGACCACGACGAATCCCTGTTCGCCCGCCTCGATCCGTTCATCGAGGTAGCGATAGACGTCGTCCGCACGCTCCGGGCCGACGACGCGGGTGACGGTGGGTGATCGGCCGGGAGGGCGTTCCTTGATCGTCGACACGTCGAGGTCCCCGAAGATCGTCAGGCTGAGGGTCCGCGGAATCGGCGTCGCGGTCATCACCAGGACATGGGGGACCCGCCCCTCCCGGTCGGGCTGGCGAAGCCGCGACCGCTGCTCGACGCCGAACCGATGCTGCTCGTCGATGATCGCCAGGCCGAGGCGATCGAACTCCACGTCCTCCGAGAGGAGGGCATGGGTGCCCACGAGGATCTGGAGGTCGCCGCTGCGAAGGCGATCGAGCAGCACCGTCCGATCCCCCTTCGAGGTCGACCCGGTGAGGAGCCCGACCTCGACGTCGGAACCCGAGAGCATCTCGGTGATCGAGCGGTGGTGCTGCTCGGCCAGGATCGACGTCGGGGCGACCATCGCCGCCTGGTGTCGGTGGGCGGCGGCCAGCAGCATCGCATGGACGGCGACCGCGGTCTTCCCGCTGCCCACGTCGCCCTCGAGGAGGCGGTTCATCGGGCGGTCGACCCCGAGATCCGACGCGATCTCCCGACACACCCGGTCCTGGTCGGGGGTGAGGGCGAAGGGGAGGCGGCGGCGGATGCGGCGATCGATCTCGTCGTCGAGGGGAAGGGAGGGCGCGTGGAGCGTGGTCCGCAGGTGGCGGCGCTTCATCATCACCCCGAGCTGGAGGAGGAGCAGCTCGTCGTAGGCGAGCCGACGGCGGCCCTTCTCGCCCTCGGAGGGGGAGGTCGGGCGATGGATCATCCGATACGCGTCGGCGAGCCCGGGAAGATCGTGACGGTCCCTGATGCCCGGGTCGAGGGGATCGACGATCGCGTCGGAAGCGAGGCAGAGGTCGAGGGCGAGTCCGACGAGTTCCTCGAGCCGCGTGGAGGAGACGTCCTCGCTCGCGGGATAGACGGGCCGCAGGCGATCCTCCCGGCCCGCCGCCCGGTCCTCGGCGAACTGCCATCGCGGGTTCGCCAGCTGGAGGTAGCCCTTCCAGCGCTTGGCCCGCCCATCGACGACGAGCTCGACGCCGGGACGCAGCTTCCTCATCAACCAGGCGGCGTTGAACCAGGTCAGTCGGATCGACCCGGTGGCGTCCTCGAGGGTCGCCTCGATCCTGGGACGGCGACCGGGGACCATCCGGATGGCGGCCAGTTCTCCCCGGACCGACACGTTGGCCGCGTCGTCCTCCCCGGGCATGGAGGCCTCGACGTCCTCGATCGTGGTTTCGGCGTGCTCGTGCTCGTAGCGCAGGGGCAGGTGCCGCAGCAGGTCCTCGACCCGCAGGAGCCCGAGGCGGGCCAGCGTCCGCGCGGTCGCGTCCCCGACGCCGGGCAGGGCGTCGACGGAGGCCTGGAGATCGAGGGGGGACGGGTCGGCCATGATGGTCGGGCGTAGCATACGCGCGTGGCCCGACGACCCCGACCAGATGGCCAGATGTCCTTCGGCGACGCCCTGCGTGCGCTCGGTGGTGGCGACGACGACGCCCCGGCCGTTCGCGGCCCGGACGGGAATGCCGGTTCGGCCGGCGACGCTCCCGTCTCGGTCACCGACGCGTGCCGGATGCTGGAGTCCGCCCTCGCGACCGTGAACGGCGGGCGGGAGTTCGAGGTGGAGGGCGAGGTCGGCGACTGCTCGCTGCGTCGGCACTGGTACTTCACCTTGAAGGACGCCCGGGGCTCGAAGCTCCCGTGCGCGTTCTTCGAGGTCCGCCGGAGGGCCGACCGGGGCGTGGTCGAGCCCCGACTGGGCATGAAGGTCGTGGTCAGGGGCCGCCCCGAGCTCTATGCGAAGGGGGGGCGGCTCTCCTTCGTGGTGACCGGGCTGCGGGAGGCGGGCGTCGGCGACCTGCATCAGCGGTTCGAGGCGCTCAAGGCGTCCCTCGAGGCTCGAGGCTGGTTCGACCCCTCGGCCCGTCTTCCGCTTCCACGATTCGCCCGCCGCCTGCTGGTGCTGACCAGCGGCGAGGGCGCGGCGCTCACGGACATCGTGGAGACGACTCGGCAGCGATGGCCGGGGTTCGAGCTCCTGCTCGCGCCGGTCCCGGTCCAGGGCGACCACGCGACGCCGAGGATCGCGCGGGCGATTCGGCTGGCTCGCGCGGGCGCCGCCCGCCTCGGGGTCGACGCGATCGTCGTGGCCCGGGGCGGTGGTTCGCTCGAGGACCTCTGGTGCTTCAACGAGGAGGCCGTCGCCGCGGCGATCCACGAATCCAGGGAGGAGGCGGTCCGGCGTCATGCCGAGGGCGGTCCCATGCCGGTACCGCTGGTCTCGGCGATCGGGCACGAGTCCGACGTCTCGATCTCCGACCTCGTCGCGGATCATCGGGCATCGACCCCGACGCAGGCGGCCATGATCCTCGTCCCCGACGCGGCGGAGCAGGGGGAGTACCTCGAGGGCCGCGAGGGTCGCCTCTTTCTCCTGGCTCGCCAGGCGCTCGAACGGGCCGGTGGCCGGCTCGAGGTCTCGCGGCGGCACGAGCTCCTGCGACGACCGGAGCGGATGCTCGAGCCTCACCGGCGGCGGCTCGAGGGACTCGAGACCCGATTCGCCGCATCGACGAGACGGCTCATCGAGTCCGCCGACGGACGGCTGGCGCTCGCCGGCACCCGTCTTCGGACGGTGAACCAGGCGTCGAGGGTCGAACAGGCCCGGCAGGGGCTCGCGGACCTCGCGGAGCGACTCGAGTCGTCTTCCCGCCGGTCGATCGACCTGGCCTCGAGACGCCTCGACGCGCTCGGGGACCAGCTGCGGATCGTCGGCCCGGAATCGGTCCTCGCTCGGGGCTACTCCCTCGTCCTCGATGGGAAGGGACGCATCGTCCGGGATGCCTCGGAACTCGAGCCCGGCGATTCGATCGAGGCTCGGTTCCAACGCGGACGGGCCCGGGGACGGGTCGATTCCATCGAGGTCGACGAGGTAGAGTCCGGTCATGACTGATGAACCCGCCGAAGGCGACGCGCCCGCGATCGAGGAGATGTCGTTCGAGGAGGCCGCGGAGGAACTCGAGTCGATCATCGACCGGCTCGAGCGGGGCGACGTCCCGCTCGAGGACGGTCTCGACGCCTACGGACGAGGGCGTTCACTCCTCGCCCGGTGCCGAGGCATCCTCGACACCGCCGCGGCCCGCATCGAGGAGGTGGATCTCGAGGACGCGGATCACGAGGACTCGGACGCCGGCTAGCGACCGTGTTCGTCGGACCGAGGCCCACCACGATGGATCCGCTCGTGCTCTCCAGCCCCACCCTCAGCCTGTCGACCTGGTTCCTCTCCCACATGGACGACCTCGTGGTGGCGCTGTTCGTCTTCGCCTTCGGGGCCTGCGTCGGGAGCTTCCTGAACGTCGTCGCCCACCGCATGCCCACCGGGCGAAGCGTGGTCTCGCCCCCGAGTCGATGTCCGCGGTGCGGATGGCGGCTGACCTGGCACGAGAACCTCCCGGTGCTCGGCTGGCTGCTCCTCCGCGGGCGGTGTCGTCGATGCCGGGGACGGATCAGCGTCCAGTATCCACTCGTCGAGCTCCTCGTCGGCGTCATGTTCGCCGGTTCCTTCCTCGTGTTCTTCGCGGCACCCGATACCGGCTGGATCTCGGAGATCGGGGGACGATGGTGGCGGCTCGGGGGATTCGGCGGGGCGTGGCCGGCGTTCACGGTGCTCATGACCATGGTGGGGGCACTGATCATCGCGACGATGATCGACGCGAAGACCTTCCTGATTCCCGCCGCGATCACCAACGTCATGATCCTGGTCGCCCTTCCCGCCTGGCTGGTGCAGGGACTTCTCCCGGTGCGGCCTGCGGTCGAGCTGCTGGAGATCGAGGGTCGCGGCCCGCTCCCGCAGGTCGGCTGGCAGGCCCTCGCCGTGGTGGCGGGAGCCGGGATCGGGAACCTCGTCGCCATCACCCTCCTGCAGGCCCGGGTCATCCCGAGGAGCTTCGCGGACTACGACGACTTCGTCACCGACGACGCTCCTCTCGCCGAGTACCCGCACGGGCGACGCGAGATGGGCAAGGAGCTCCTGTTCCTGCTTCCCATCCTGCTCGGGGCGGTCATCGGCTGGGCGTTCGCGGGTACGGATCCCTCGCCGCCGCCGAGATGGCTCGAGTTCGTCGGGTCCTCCCTCCTCGGCTTCCTCGTCGGAGGCGGCGTGGTCTGGCTCGTCCGGATCCTCGGCACCCTGGCCTTCGGCCGGGAGGCGATGGGCATGGGTGACGTGCATCTCCTCGCCGGGGTCGGGGCGGCCCTCGGCTGGGCGGACCCGCTGAGGGTCTTCTTCCTCGCCCCGTTCCTCGCCCTCGCCTGGATCGCAGCGACCCGACTGATCTCGCGGGTGGGCGGTCGCGGCCTGGGCGAACTTCCGTACGGCCCTCACCTCGCGGTCACGACCCTGGTCGTGGTCTACGCCCGGCCATTCGTCGAGCAGCTCGAGGCGGCGCTGTTCACCCCGCCCGGGTGACCTCGCCGCTTCGGCGTCGCCGCTACACTTCGTCGGTCGACCAACCCCTCTCGAAGGAGCCGCGAATGCCCGGAAGGATCCAGATCACCTCGCTCACCCTCGCCCTGGCCGGAGCGCTTGCCGGCTGCAACAGCGAATCGAAGATGAACGAGCAGGGCATGCTCCAGGAGAACCAGGAGCTCCGCGCGGAGCTCGATCGCGCCCGCTCCTCGCAGGACGACGCCGAGGCCCGGGCCCGGCAGCTCGCGTTCGAGCTCGACGAGACCCGCGAACAGCTGGCCAACGCGAACGCCCAGCCGCCCCTTCCCGCGGACAGCGATGGCGCCACCTGGACCACCCGCGACGGCATGCCGGTCGTCAACATCGAGGGTGACGTGCTCTTCGATTCGGGCAAGCACGAGCTCAAGGCGGCGGCCCAGTCGACGCTCCGGACGATCGCGAAGGAGATCGCTTCGGAATACCCCGGGGCGGACATCCGGATCGACGGCTTCACCGACACCGACCGGATCACCACCAACAAGTACAAGACCAACTACCACCTCGGCTTCGAGCGTGCGTACTCGGTCGGACAGTTCCTCATCCGGCAGGGCATCGGACGAGAGTCGATCAGCTACGGCTCGTTCGGGCCGCACATGCCGAAGTCGACCAAGGCCGCCAGTCGGCGGGTCGAGATCGCGGTGATCCGCTGATTCGAGGACGCTCCGGTCCGCGACCGGGGACGACAGGCAACACGCCGGCCCGCGACCTCGTCGGTCGCGGGCCGTTTCGTTCGCTGCGGCAGACGACCGTCAGAATTCGATCTTCACGCCCTCGGCCTCGATCGCGTCGATGAGGGTTCGAAGGGCGCGGAGCGTCTCGGAGAGCCGCTTCGCGGCGTCGTCGAGATCCTCGTAGAGGACGGGATCGCCCAGGAGCCGGCCGATGGTTCCCTCGCCTTCGTTCGCCTGGCGAAGGAGCGAATCGACCTCGGCGAGGGTGCCGTCGATCGCGAGGGAGGTGCCGACGAGTCGGTCGATGATGGCGGGGGACTCCTCCTCGAGGGTCGTGGCCAGTCGCCCTGCCGCGGTGGCGGCCTCGGTCGCTCGCTCGATCAGGAGATTCGCCTTGAAGACCGCCGAACGGGCGTCGGCGAGGAGCTGTTCGTCGTCGAGCCAGGTCGAGGCGGCCGCGAACGCCTGGGTGGCCTGGTCGAGGACGCGATTCGCTCGTTCGATGGTC
>JAYZBK010000154.1:0-15203 GCA_036339295.1 Planctomycetota bacterium | reverse complement strand
GACATCTGACGCGTCCAGTATCCCTGGCCCTTCTTGTAGATCGCGGTGGACATAAGGTTTCCAACTTGTTCCAACTTGGGCCGGCCGACGTTCACCGGTCGGCGGAACACGCCAGGAGTGACTCGAACACTCAACCTGCGGATTTGGAATCCGCTGCTCTGCCAATTGAGCTACTGGCGTCCGAGGAGAGTGCCACGAGCGGACCGCCTTCGCGGTCCCTCGCCGTCACTTCCGCTTGATCTTGTGCAGCGTGTGCTTTCGAAGAGAGGGGGAGTACTTCATGAAGCCCTCCTTGACCTTCTCGTCGATACCACCCTTGACGCGGATGTTGGTGCGGTAGTTCATGTCACCGGTCTCGGTGCACACCAGCCACACGTATTCTCGATCGAGCTTCTTGGCCATGTCGCTGCGTCCTTTCGAGGAAAGCGCCTCGAGCGGTCGGTTTGGTCGCCGGGTCCCGCCTTGGGACGAGACCCGACGACCGTATTCGACCGATGTTTCCGACTACTCGATGATCTTGGTGACCACGCCGGAGCCCACGGTACGACCGCCTTCGCGGACCGCGAACCGAACGCCCTCTTCCATGGCCACACCCTTGCCTTCGAGGTCGACCTCGAGCTCGACGTTGGCGCCGGGCAGGCACATCGCGGCACCACCCAGACGGGTGAGCTTGCCGGTGATGTCGGGGGTTCGGAAGTAGAACTGGGGCTTGTAGCCGGAGAAGAACGGCGTGTGACGGCCGCCTTCTTCCTTGGTCAACACGTAGACCTGACCCTGGAACTTCATGTGCGGCTTGATGCTTCCGGGCTTGCAGAGCACCTGGCCACGCTGGATCTCTTCCTTCTCGACGCCACGAAGGAGGCAACCGACGTTGTCGCCGGCCTGGCCCTCGTCGAGGGTCTTCTGGAACATCTCGACGCCGGTGATGGTCGTCTTCATGTCCTCGGCACCGAGACCGACGATCTCGGCCTCGTCGCCGACCTTGACGATGCCACGCTCGATACGACCGGTGGCGACCGTACCGCGGCCCTTGATCGAGAAGACGTCCTCGATCGACATCAGGAAGGGCTTGTCGGTCTCCCGCTCCGGCTCCTCGATGTAGGTGTCGAGGGCCTCGAGAAGCTCACCGATGCACGCGTTGGCGGCGTCGTCGGTGGGGTTCTGCAGGGCGGGGAAGGCGGCACCGCGGATGACCGGGGTGTCGTCGCCGGGGAAGTCGTACTTGCTGAGCAGTTCGCGAACCTCGAGCTCGATGAGGTCGAGGAGCTCCTCGTCGTCGACGAGGTCGCACTTGTTCAGGAAGACGACGATCTTCGGCACGCCGACCTGGCGAGCCAGGAGGATGTGCTCGCGAGTCTGGGGCATCGGGCCGTCGGAGGCCGAGCACACCAGGATCGCGCCGTCCATCTGGGCGGCACCGGTGATCATGTTCTTGACGTAGTCGGCGTGGCCGGGGCAGTCGACGTGCGCGTAGTGGCGGTTCGGCGACTCGTACTCCACGTGACTGGTCGCGATCGTGAGGATCTTGGTGGGGTCGCGACGACCTTCCGACTCCGAGGCCTTGGCGACCTCGTCGTAGGCGATCTGCTTCGCGAGACCCTTCGCACCCTGAACGGTGGTGATCGCGGCGGTGAGCGTGGTCTTGCCGTGGTCGACGTGGCCGATGGTGCCGACGTTGACGTGCGGCTTCGTCCTCTGGAAGACTTCCTTAGCCATCTGCGGGCTTCTCCGAGATTCCCGCCGTCGGGTTCAAGCAGTGACCGATCGGCGATACGACGAAGCGGAGTCTCGTCATCTGCATGACGGTTGGTGACTCCGGTGCCTGTCCCTCCAACTTCGGACGGACGCAGGCGGTGGGTCGGGCCTCGCGCGAGGTCCCGAAGCCACCGACGGGACTTGAACCCGTGACCTCACCCTTACCAAGGGTGTGCTCTACCACTGAGCTACGGTGGCGACTGACGGAACTGTCGGGCACGAGGCCCTGGTGGGGTCGGTGAACCGGATCCCACCGAAGAAAAACCGCCCCGGGAAAGGAGCGGAGATCGAAGAGTGTAGCGATTGCCCGGCCGAAGGCAACCCTTCGGGCGGCGACCCGGGACGACGCCGGGACGAGCCCCGGCACGGGCCTCGGAGGCGGCATCGAATGATTCTCGGACTTGGCCCGGATGCCGGGCCACCGAACCGTCGACTCGGCTTCGGGATCGAGGATCAGGGGGCCGGAGGGGGAAGCGGACCGGGCGACCGCTGGTCGAGATCGTGGATCCGGTAGCCCCGCTCGATGATGTCGTCGATGGTCGAGAACGTCGACTCGGTCCTGATGCCGCCGTCGAGCGTCATGAGAAGCGCATTGTCGCCGACGTACCGGAAGTCGACCTGGCCCTGGAAGCCGCCCCCGCCCCAGCCTCGAATCGTGGGGGCGATCGTCTCGCCCGCGTAGGAGTCGACGAGGTACACCGAGCGATCGGGGAAGCGGATCTGCTGGTTGGTGAACCATCGACCTCCGTCGGGACCCACCGAGAACCAGTCGTTGGCCGCGAAGTACCCGGGCTGCCCCTTCTCCTCCGCGACCGTGCCGCTGCCGAACGGCGTGGCGGCGGTGCCGTCGACGGCCCGCGTGTTCTCCGCGGTGCTGCGGAACATCGTCTTGTATTCGGGGACCGACCGGTAGACCCATCGGTCCGGCGAGTCGTAGCGATAGTTGTACTCCGTGCCTCCCAGCGTGTTGGGACCGGCCACGTCGAGGATCGGGTCCTGGTCGCTGAAGGTCCAGAGGATGTCGGCCCACGAGCCGACGTGCTGCGGGGACCCGGGCTCGAACCGGCCGCCCTCGACCGGCGCCATGTTCGGCGCGGCGTTTCGCGGGCTGTTCGTCCGGACCGTGCCGGGGAACGAGAACAGCTCCTCGTCCCGGTAGTCGAAGCTCGAGGGCGGGATGAACTCCCGGTTGTCGGTCATGTACGACTTCATGACCGTGAACACCTGCTTGAGGTTGTTCTCGCTCGTCGCCTGCTGTCCGGTCCGTCGCACCGTCGAGAGCCCGGGGAGGAGGATGGCGAGCAGCACGATGATGATCCCGATGACCGCCAGGATCTCGGTGATGGTGAGGCCCCTGCGGGCCGGGCCGTCGCTTGCGATCGATCGCACGATGCTTCTCCTTGGAACCATCGGGACTCGGATGGTCCCGGTGTGGGGTCGGCCAGGGTTCTCGGGCGGGACGAGGGGTCCGTCGGATGGCCCTGCTCCGCAAGGCTCGGTCCGCCGGAACCCGTGGGACGGTTCCGTCGATTCAGCCCATCGACATCGTCATGAGGAACTCGCCGTTGCTCTTGGTCTTGCTGAGGCGTGATCGCAGCAGCTCCATCGCCTCGACGACGTTCATGTCCGAGACGACCTTGCGGAGTCGCGTGATCAGCTCGTGCTCCTGGGGATCCAGCAGCAGTTCCTCGCGACGGGTGCCGGAGGCGGCGATGTCGATCGCGGGGTAGACCCGCTTCTCGACCAGCTTTCGATCGAGATGGAGCTCGGCGTTGCCGGTGCCCTTGAACTCCTCGAAGATCACCTCGTCGGCCCGGCTGCCGGTGTCGACGAGTGCGGTGCCGATGATGGTCAGCGAACCGCCGTCCTCGATGTTGCGGGCGGATCCGAAGAACTTCTTCGGCTTGATGAGGGCCGCGTTGTCGACACCGCCCGAACCGATCTTCCCCGAACCGGTCATCGCGTTGTTGTAGCCCCGGGCGAGGCGGGTGATCGAGTCGAGCAGGATCACGACGTTCTGGCCGAACTCGACCATTCGACGCGCCTTCTCCATGACGATCTCGCTGACCGCGATGTGCCGGGAGGCCTCCTCGTCGAAGGTGCTCGCCACGACCTCGACGTTCTCGGGGGTGTTCCGCTTGAAGTCGGTGACCTCCTCGGGACGCTCGTCGATGAGCAGGACGATCACGTGGACGTCGTCGTGGTTCTTCGCGATGGCGTTGGTGATCTGCTGGAGGATGACCGTCTTGCCGGTTCGCGGCGGGGCGACGATGAGGGCCCGCTGCCCGAAACCGAGCGGCGTGACCATGTCGATGATCCGCGGCTCGAGCCGGGTCGGCTCGTCGGGGAGTTCGAGCTGGATCCGCTCGTTCGGGTGAAGGGGCGTGAGGTTCTCGAAGGTCGGCAGCGTGTGGAGGAGCTTCGGATCCTCGCCGTTGACCTCCTCGACGCGCAGGAGGGCGAAGTAGGTCTCCGCCTCCTTCGGGGGACGAATCAGGCCCTTCACCACCTGGCCTCGCCGGAGGGCGAATCGCCGGATCTGGCTGGGGCTGACGTACACGTCGTCGGGGCACGGGAGGTAGCTGTACTCGGGACTCCGCAGGAAACCGAAGCCCTCGGGCATCACCTCGAGCGTGCCCTCCGCCATCATCAGTCCGGCCTTCTCCGCCCGCTTGCGAAGGATCTCGAACACCAGCTTCTGCTTCGGCAGGTTGCCGGGATCCTCGACCTTCTCCTTCTTGGCGAGCTTGAGGAGCTCCTCGAGCTTCATCTTCTGGAGCTTGGAGAGGTCCAGGCCGTCCTTCTTGGCGATGTCGTACCGCTCCTGCAGCTCGGCCTCGAGTTCGACGGCCTCCTGCTCGAGCTGCTCGTCGGTCGGGACGGATCCCGGGGCGAGGGTGACGGTCGTCGGGCTCGCGCCGTTGGGACCGGACGAGGAACCACCGGACTTCCGGCGACGGCGACGGGACTTGCTGGCCATGCTGGGGTCGACCTGATGAGGGTGTGTCGACGCCGACCTTCCTGGTGATCGATCCGGTCACCTCCACGATGAGTGGGGCGACGCATGCGATCCTCGGTGGCGAAGACTGGGGGGGGACGTCGACCGAGAAGACGATCGACCGGGCGAATGATGAACTGCCGGCGTCGGGAGGTCAAATCCGGGAATCGGGCGGAGCCGGTCTTGAACGCCCGATAACCATGGACTGAATCACTCGCCGGTTCGGTTCGGAGCGATCGAGTCGAGGAACCCACGGATCTCGGCCTCGAGTCGATCGGTCGTCGCCCCGTTGGGCACCGTCGACGTGGCCCGATCCAGCTTCTCCTCCAGCGGGAGCTGGGCCGCCTCCCGGCGAAGGAGCTCCTCCTCGCTCCAACCCCGCGCCTCGGCGACCCGGGCGAGCCGGCCGTCCCGAGGCGCGGCGACGAAGAGGACCGAGTCGCACTCCGGGGCGAGCCCGGCCGCGAAGAGCAGCGGTGCATCGATCACGAACGCCCGCGCCTCGGGGCCGGCGGCCGCGAAGCGGGCCCGCCGACGATCGTGGATCCGGGGATGGATCAGCTGCTCGAGTCGTCCGCGCTCCGCCTCGTCCTCGAAGATCCTGGCCGCGATCGCGGCACGGTCGAGCGAACCGTCCTCCCGGACGACCTGGTCGCCCCACCATTCACGAATGGTCCCGATCGTCTCCGGTTCCTCGAGAATCGCGGCCGCGTCCGCATCGGAATCGCTCACGACGCAGCCCAGCGACTCGAGGATCCGGGCGACCGTGCTCTTCCCCGCACCGATGCCGCCGGTGAGCCCGATCACCGGTCGACGGTCGCCACGACTGGTCGGATCGATGCTCACTCGACCACCCGCGACCACGTGGTGCCCTCGGGACCGTCCTTGATCGCGACCCCCATCGCCGTCAGCTCGTCGCGAATGGCGTCGGCGGCCGCCCAGTCCTTGTTGGCCTTCGCCTCCGCCCTCGCCGCGATCCGCGCCTCGACGGTCGTCGCGAGATCGTCGTCCACCGCACCCGCGGGGGCCGCGTTCCGCTCGAGCACGCCGAGGACGTGGTCCATCCGGTGAAGGGCCTCGAGTTCGCGACTCGCCCGGTCGGGGTCGTGCCCGGCCTCCGGACCTTCGAGTCGACTGGCGTTGACGGCCTCGTTCAGGGCCCCGACGGCGCGGGCGATGTTCAGGTCGTCGCAGATCGCCTCGGTGAAGGCGGGGACGGCCCGTTCCAGCGGACCGGGGCCGTCGCCGACCACGACGATCCCGTCGGCGAGGGCGTCCCGGAGTCGACACCAGCGATCGACCATGCGACCGCAGTCCCGAAGGCCCTGGAGCGTGAAGTTCGCGTTCTGTCGGTAGTGCGTCCGGATCAGCTCGAGCCGCAGGGCCGCGGGGGTCGCACCCTTGGCGAGGATGTCGCGAACGGTGAAGAAGTTCCCGCGGGACTTCGACATCTTCTCGCCCTCGACCACCAGGTGCCGGGTGTGGAACCAGTGCCGCGCGAATCGCTCCGCACCGGTCGCGGCGCAACTCTGCGCGATCTCGCATTCGTGGTGGGGGAAGATGTTGTCCTCGCCGCCCGAATGGATGTCGATCGTCCCCGCGTGGTCGCCCGACGAGGGTGCCAGCAGCCCGAGGGCCATCGCGCTGCACTCGAGGTGCCAGCCCGGGTACCCCTCGCCCCAGGGACTCGGCCATCGCATCAGGTGCGTCGAGTCGGGCTTCCAGAGGAGGAAGTCGGCGGGATGCCGCTTCGCCGCCTGGTTCGCCTCGCTGACTCGTCCTCCCTCCCCTTCCTTGAGTCCGTCGAGCGAGTTGCCCGAGAGCCGTCCGTAGTTCGGGAAGCTGGTGACCGAGAAGTACACCGCCCCGTCGCCGCCCACGTAGGCGTGGCCCGCCTCGATCAATCGCTCGACGAGGGCGATCATCTGGTCGACCCAGCGAGTCGGCCTCGGCATGAGCGAAGGATCGTCGGCCGCGTCCTCGACGACCGCGAGACCGAGGATCCGGGCGTCCTCGATGAAGGCGTCGGCGTAGAAGTCGGCGATCGCGAGGGGGTCGCCCGGATCGATGTCGACGTCGGCCGGAAGCGATCCCGACTTCTTGCTCTCGAGCAGGCGCCGTCCGGCGACCGCCATCTTGTCCTCCCCCCCGCCGTCGGCCACGCCGTCCTCGGTCATGTGACCGACGTCGGTGATGTTCATGACGTGCCGGACGTCGTGCCCGAGGAACTCGAGCGTGCGTCGGAGGACGTCGGCGTTCAGGAAGGACCTGAAGTTCCCGATGTGGGCGTAGTCGTAGACCGTCGGCCCGCAGGTGTAGAAGGTCACCGGACCGGCGGGATCCAGCGGGACGAAGTCGACCTGTCGTCGTTCGAGCGTGTCGTGCCGGCGGAGGATCATCGAAACGGCCCCGAGGCACCGAAGAGAGGGAGCGGCGCGGCGATCTCCATCGATCGCGGTCCGTATCCTACGAAGCGACCGGGCTTCGGCCCGGTGGAGACGCCATTCATGCGAATCACGATCGTCCTCGGTCCCTTCAAGCCCCCCCCGCCAGCACCGAGCGGTGCCATCGAGAAGGTGTGGTGGCGGCTGGCCCAGGTGTTCCGACGCCGCGGCCACGAGGTCGTGATGGTCGGTCCGGACCACCCGGAGCTGCCTCGGGGCGAGTCGATCGAGGGCATCGAGTACCGGCGGCTGCCGCTGATCGACCGGGGTCGGAGCGTCAAGCTGGACATCCTTCGCGACTTCGGGTGGTCCCGTCGGGCGGCACGACTCCTGCCCGAGGCCGACGTCACGGTCACCAACTGCTTCTGGCTTCCGTGGCTCCTCCGATCGAGGCGGAACCCGGTTCGAAGGCGGATCGGCGTCCTGAACATGCACGTCCAGAGGTTCCCCAAGGGCCAGATGCGGCTCTATCGGGGGGTCGACCGGATCTCCACGGTCTCCCAGGCGATCGTCGACGGCATCCTCGGGGAGCGACCGGAGTTCACCGATCGGATGGTGCTCATCGGCAATCCCGTCGATCTGGAGGTCTTCCACCCGGGCGAGGTCCGTCGCGACCCGACGAAGACCCCCCGGATCCTCTACACCGGTCGCATCCACCCCGAGAAGGGCCTTCACCTCCTGGTGGAGGCGTGGGGTCGGCTTCGGGAACGGGGCGAGCGCTTCGATCTCCGCCTCGTCGGACCGGCGTCCCGCGGCGACGGCGGCGGCGGCGAGGAGTACGTCGCCCGCCTCCGGGAGCTCGCGGGCGACGCCCCGCTCGAACTCCCCGGCGGCGTCTCGGACCCGACCGCCCTCGCCGACGAGCTCCGTTCCGCCGATCTCTACTGCTACCCGTCGATCGCCGCCCGGGGCGAGGCCTCCCCCGTCGCCCCGCTCGAGGCGATGGCCGGCGGGCTGCCGCCCGTGGTCGCGGACCTGGCGCAGTACGCGGCCTACATCAAGGACGACGAGACCGGCCTGGTCTTCGACCGCGGCGAGGGCGAGATCGATCGCCTCGCCGCGGCCCTCTCCCGCCTCGCGGGCGATGCCGACCTCCGATCCCGACTCTCGCAGGCGGCGATCGAGGCGGCGAACCGATACGGTCTTGACCCGATCGCCGATGCGTACCTCGAGGAGTTCGAATCCTCGATCGCGATGCATGGAGGCCCTGCCCGTGGCTGAGGATCCGCCGACCAGCTCCCCCGAGACCGCGATGCGACCCCGCGATCGCCACCTGCTCAAGCGATCCGACCAGTCGGACGCGTATCGCAGTCCGTGGAGCCGAAGGGAGCAGATCGGCATCAAGGGCTTCGCCCTGGCCTGGATGCTCCTCTGCCGGTGGACCCCCGGGCCGGCCAACTTCTGGCGACTCGCCGTCCTTCGGATGTTCGGATGTCGCATCAGCGGACGTCCCTTCGTCGCGCCGACCGCGAGGATCCGGGTGCCGTGGCAGCTCGAACTCCACGACCGGGCGTGCGTCGGCGACGGAGCGGAGGTCTACAACCTCGGCGAGTGCATCCTGCGAGCCCGATGCACGATCGCCCAGCACGGCTACCTCTGCGGCGGGTCCCACGACCTCTCCCGACGCGCCCTGCCCCTGACCGTCGCCCCCATCGACATCGGCGTCGACGCCTTCCTCGGAGCGAGGGCGTTCGTCATGCCGGGCGTCGTCGTGGGCGAGGGTGCCGTGGTCGGGGCCGCGAGCGTCGTGGTCAGGGACGTCGAGCCGTGGAGCGTGGTCGCGGGCAATCCCGCGAAGCCGGTCGGGACGCGGTCATTCGTCGACTGACGACGTCCCGGTCTCACCCGCGTCCCCTCGCGGATCCTGCAACTCGAGCTCGATGATCTTCAGGCGGATCTGGAAGAAGTAGATCGCCTTGAGGAGGGCGAACGCGAATCCCGCCCGGCCGTCGAGGAGGCCGAGCTTGAGGAGCCAGCTCGAGAAGAAGTGCGCGGGTGCCAGCCACCAGCGACGGAGCGATCCGTACTTGAAACGCTGGCGCCGGGTGAAGTGCCCCTGGGCCACGCCGCCCTGCTGCAGGAGCTTCACGTACCGCCGGGCCTCCCACGACGAGTACTCGTTGTGCTTGCGGATGTAGGAGTGGAGCCCCTTGTAGTCGTCGTGGTCGATCGGGGCGTCGATCCGCCCGGTCGTCCCGGCGAGGACGGGGTGCTCGTGCACCTCCATGTCCAGGTGGCTCCACCGCTCCTCGTCGATCCGCTCGTACTCGCCGGCGCCGTACCGGATGAGGGCCAGCTTCGTGAACCCCTCGCCGTGCTTCAGGTATCGACCCATGAAGTGGTTGTGGTAGGTCAGCCACATGCCGTCGTGGCTCGATTCCGGGAGGACCCGGGCCAGCTCGTCGCAGAAGTCGTCGGAGACGTACTCGTCGGCGTCGAGGAAGAGGATCCACTCGGTCTCGAACTCGTGGTTCCGGAGCATCCAGTTGCGCTTCTTCGGGAACTGGCCGTTCCACCGGAAGTCCACGACCTCGGCGCCGTACTCCCGGGCGATCTCGCACGTCCGGTCCGACGAACCGGAGTCGACGACGATGACCTTCGCGAATCGCTGCAGGCGACTGAGGCACGCCGGGAGGTTCTTCTCCTCGTTGAGCACGGGCACGACCACCGTCACCGGGACGTCGGGCGTCGCCTCGGGGTCCCGGTCGAGCACCGGCTTGGGCTCGAGCCCGAGACCGATCTCGCGGATCTTCAGGGAGATCAGGAACTCGTACGCCGAGATGAAGAAGCTGAAGCGGACGCCCGCGTGCCCGTCGAGGAAACCGCGCCTCCAGACGAACATGTAGAGGAAGCGGAACACCCAGGGGAAGGGAAGCAGGTGGTAGACCCGCTGCTTGAACCAACGGCGACGGGCGAGCGCGTTGCCGAAGAGGCTCGATTCGAGGCCCGCGGCGGGAAGGCGGAGCGACTCGCGATGCTTGACGATCTCCTCCGCCTCGAGCGACGAGTAGTCGTTGTGCTTCGCGATCGAGTGCTCGATGCCCCGACGGTCGTCGTGGATCATCGGCTCGTCGAGGTACGCGGCCTCCCCGTCGAGCACCATGTGCTCGTGGACGCTCCGGTTCTCGTAGCGAGCGGCACCGCGTCGGAAGAGTCGGAGGTTCCAGCTCGGGAAGTACCCGCAGTGGCGGATCGGGCGGCCGAGGAACATGAAGAGTCGGTTGAGGTAGTACCCGACGTCGCTGGAATCGCCGTTCCCGATCCGCGTCTCGATCTCGCGGCGGAGCTCCGGCGTGATGACCTCGTCCGCATCGACGATGAGCACCCAGTCGGCCTCGATCGGCAGGTTGTCGAGCGCCCAGTTCTTCTGGGCCGCGTAGCCGGGCCACTCGTTGAAGACGAACTCGGCCCCCGCCGCCTCCGTGATCTCCCGGGTCCGGTCGGTGGATCCGGAGTCGACGACGAACACCTTCCGGGTCCAACCCGCGAGGGCCTCGAGGCAATGCGGGAGGTTCGCCTCCTCGTCCTTCGTGATGATGAGGACGTCGATCATGCGGCCACGTCCTCCCCGAGGGTCCGACGAAGCACCTCGCCGCACGGCGCGAAGGCGTACCGGCCGAGGAGCATCCGGAGCTTCGATGCGGTCGTGGACAGGCCCACGTAGCACTTGAACCGCCGCGAGAGCGACATCGGCGCGACCGGACTGTCCGGCGCGAGGTCGCGTGGGTGCAGGTAGACGACGCCGGGCAGGCCCTGCCGGTGCAGGGACTCGAAGCCGCGACGGATGAGCCATCCCGGGAACAGGCGGAGGTAGCCGCCGCCGGAGAAGCCGACCTTGCGGGGACCGAGCTGCATGAGACTCATCGGGAGCTCGGGGATCGACCGACCGGAGGGGGCTCCCCGGAAGACGTGGGGCGCGACGCTGCACGGGTACCCGCCGTTCTCGCGGGGCACCGGGAAGAGGCTCGCGTCGTAGTCGAGACCGGCGTCGAGCAGCGTGTCGAAGGCCCATTCGGTCCCGGGCGTGATCGAGAAGCTCGGCGCCCGGAACGACGTGACCCGGGCGCCACCCGCGTCCTCGATCACGGCGATCGACCGCTTCAGGTCCTCCTCGAACTCCGTGGGAGAGAGGTCGCAGACCTTTCGATGCCAGTAGGAGTGGGTCCCGATCTCGTGCCCGGCCTCCGCGGTCCGCCGCACGAGCTCCGGATAGCGATCGGCGATCCAGCCCAGGAAGTAGAACGTGGCCTTGACGCCGAACTCGTCGCAGATCCCGAGGATCTCGTCGGTCCGCCTCTCCACGATCGTCGGGAAGCCCGGCCAGCGGTCGGTGTCCGAGACCGATTCGATCTCGACCAGGTGGAACCAGTCCTCGATGTCGAAGCTCAGCGCGTTCACGATCCGTCCCGCTTCGCGGGCCGCACTCGCATCGATGCTGGGCGTCGTCTGGGTCATCGTTCAGATCAGTCGGTGGCCGCCGGCCCTCAACCGCTTCAGGTCCTCGCGGGTCGGCATGGAGAAGTGGGTCGACTCCTCCTCGGGGTTCGGCATGAGGGGCGGATCCCCCGCCTCGACCAGGCGGACGCACTCGATGATCGCCTCGGCCGCGAGGTCCTTCGACCTCGCCATGAGATCCTCGAGCGAGTCCCACGGATTGATGCGGTACTTCCGCTGGACGATGATCGGCCCGTTGTCGAGCTTGGCATCGACGTAGTGCACGCTGGTGCCGCCCTCGGTCTCGCCGTTGGCGAGGGTCCAGAAGCTCGGCATGAGACCGCGGTACTTCGGCAGCAGGGCCCCGTGGCAGTTCACGATGCCCTTCGGGGTCTGCTCGCGGAGCTTCTTCTTGTAGAGCTGGGTGCCGGAGATCGACACGATGAACTCGACGCCGTGGCCGCGAAGGTGCTCGAGGAACTCCTCGCTGTTGACGTCGACCGCCTCGGTCACCTCGACCCCGTACTTCCTCGCCACGGCCCGGACCGAGTGGCAGCGACGGGTCGAGCCGAGCCAGTCGTTCTCGACCTTGGCGAGCACCTTCTTGACGAGGTACTTCCGGAGCTTCCACTGGAAGTAGCCGAATCCGTAGAGGCGATAGAGGTCCATCGCGGTCTCGAAGACCGATCGCTTGCCCTGGGCGACCGACTGGATGTTGATTCCCGCGGTCGAGTCGTGGAACTCCCGGAGGTACTTGTCGAGGACCTTCGGCAGCAGGAACGGCTCGTTCTGGATGAAGACGTACTTGATCACGCTCGCGATCCTCCTTCGGGCGACGGCCGTCCCTCGGAGACGACCCGTTCGAGCAGCGACCGCCAGGCGGCGAGTCGATGCCGGGCACCGTGCTCGTCGACCAGGGCCTTCCTCGCACGATCCCCCGCGGCCTCGCGTCCGGCCGGATCGCCGGCGTAGCCCTCGATCGCGGCGACGAGTCCGTCCACGTCCCCCTGGCGGACGCTGCGGCCGCAGTCGTTCTCGACCACGACCTTCGAGATCTCGCTGTCGGGACTCCCGATGTAGAGCGCGGGTCGACCCGCGGCGAGGATCCCGAAGAGCTTGCTGGGCACCATGATCCCCTCGACTCCCTCGAGCAGGCTCACCAGGTGGAGGTCGGCGGCGCTCAGGAGTTCGTCGAGCCGCTCGCGCGGCTGGTACGGGGCGATGATGCAGGTGTCCTCGAGCCCGTGCTCCGCGACGTACGCCTCGACCTCGGGCTTCTTCTTGCCGCCTCCGACGAAGGCGAATCGAATCCGGTCGTCTTCCCGCAGGCGCTTCGCCGCCTCGAGGAAGGTGGCGACGTCGTGGCCGATGCCGAAGTTGCCCGAGTACATCACGAGCGTGCGATCACCGATCCCCCACTCGCGTCGGAACTCGTTCTCGCCGCGCGGGATCGGCTTGACCTCCTCCTGGTCGCTCCATACCCCGATCAGTTCGACCTTCTCCTCGGGCGTCCCCTTGCTCCGGACCAGATCCGCCATGCAGCGGCCCAGGACGACGTCCGCGTCGGCGGTTCGAAGGCATCGCCGGTTGATCCGCTCGAAGAACCGGGTGGCGATCGAGTCCCGCTTCATGACGCCGCAGGCGATCGGCAGGTCGGGGTAGAGGTCCATCACCCAATACACGCACCGCGAGCCCTTGAACCAGCGAAGGATCGGTCCGAGTGCCGCGATGAACGGGGGCGTGGTGAAGCAGATCACGACGTCGTGGGCCGGGAGCGTGAGCGACTTCCAGAGGGCGGAGACGTAGAAGAGGCCGAAGTCGGCGATGCGGGCCGCGATGCCCGCCTTCCCGAAGAGGGACCGTCCCACGCGGTGGATGCGGATGCCGTCGACGACCTCGAAGCCGTCGAGCGCCGCCCCCTTCCTTCCGTAGATCGAACGCGACGCGATCGCGCTCACCTCGTGACCGTGGGCGACGAGGTCGCGCGCAAGGTCGTGGCCGTGCTGCGCGGTCGCGGCGACGTCCGGGTAGAAGACCTGGTTGATCAGGAGGACCCGCATCGATTCAGCCCGTGGCCTCCGACTCTTCGATCGATGCGCGATTCGCCCGGAACCAGTCGATGGTTCGACGGAGGCCCTCCTCGAAGCCGACGTCCGCCCGCCAGCCGAGGAGATCGTCGGCCCGCGAGGTGTCGAGGCATCGTCGCGGCTGCCCGTCCGGCTTGGTGGCGTCCCAGCGGATCTCGCCCTCGAACCCGGTCAGTCTCGCGATCAACTCGACGAGATCGCGGATGGTGATCTCCATGCAGGTGCCGAGATTCACCGGCACGGGTTCGTCGAGCGTCTCGGCGGCCCGGAGGATGCCCTCGGCGCAGTCGTCGACGTAGAGGAACTCCCGGCTCGCGGACCCCGTTCCCCAGCATTCGATGTGGTCGCGGCCCTCGTCGATCGCCGTGACGCACTTCCGGATCAGCGCCGGGATCACGTGGCTCGAGTGGAGGTGGAAGTTGTCGAAGGGCCCGTAGAGATTCACGGGCAGCAGGTACGCCGACTGCAGGCCGTACTGGCGGTGGTAGCCGTCGAGCATGACCATGGCCGCCTTCTTGGCGATCCCGTACGGCGCGTTGGTCTCTTCCGGATAACCATTCCAGAGTTCCTCCTCCCGGAACGGGACGGGCGTGAACTTCGGATATGCGCAGATCGTGCCGACCTGGACGAACTTGAAGTCGCGTCCGGTCTCGATGTGCTTCCGGGCGGCCTCGATCAGGTGAAGGGCCATCGCCATGTTGGCGTAGAAGTAGCGGCCGGGGTTGTCGCGGTTCGCACCGATCCCGCCCACCTCGGCGGCGAGATGGAGGATCAGGTCGGGATCATGGTCCCGATACAGCCTTTCCGCGGCCTCCTCGTGGACGAGGTCGTACTCGGCCTGCCGGGGGACGACGATCCGTCCCACGCCCCGCCGGGCAAGCCCTTCCAGCACGGCCCGGCCGAGGAAACCCGCTCCCCCGGTCACCACGACGGTCTTGTCCTGCAGATCCATGGGGGCTCCCATCACGGCGTCGGCCGTCTCGTCCCGACTCGATGTGGGTTCTGGCCCGCTCGATCAGGTGCAGGGCCATCGCCATGTTGGCGTAGAAGTAGCGGCCCGGATTGTCCCGATTGGCCCCGATACCGCCGACCTCGGCCGCCAAATGAAGAATCACATCGGGGTTGTGATCCCGATACAGGCGATCTGCCGCCTCCTCGTGAACAAGGTCGTATTCGGCCTTTCGAGGCACGATGATCTTGCCTGCACCTCTCTTGGCGAGGCCTTCAAGCACCGCACGGCCCAGAAATCCGGCCCCCCCAGTCACCACCACGGTCTTTTCTTCGAGGTTCATGTCGTCTCCAACGCTTCCCTGGATCGTGCCCCAAGCTTTCTGAGCCACCAATTATCCGGCTCCGTGACATCGACCGATCGGCCGGGAAACATGCCCAGAACCCGCTCCTGAATCAAGGACAAGCCTCGATCTGGATGTCAACGCTCGATTCATGCCCGGGAAGGTCCCGAAACCACGAAAGCTCGATGACCCG
>JAYZBK010000153.1:0-9754 GCA_036339295.1 Planctomycetota bacterium | reverse complement strand
CGGTCGTCGCGGCGGCCGTGACCGCAGGCGTCGTGGTCCTCGTCGGATCCCGCAGGAGCGCCCGCGACCTGAGGCGACTGCGGCGGGAACTCCGTGGCCTCCTCGGGGGCGACACCTCGAATCGGCCCCGATCCTCCGGCGACCGGGTCTCGTTGCCGGAGACCCGGAGCATGCAGTCGATCGTCCTGCCGCTCAATGATCTCCTGCTTCGCTGGTCGAAACGCCTCGACTCGCTCGACCGCCACCGTCGACGACACGACCTCGTGATGGATTCCATCACGTCCGGGGTCATCGTGCTCGACGGCGAGGGGACCATCGACGGGATCAACCCCGCCGCGCGCCTCCTCTTCGACGTCACGACCCCGAATCCTCGCGGACTCGCCCTGTCGGACGCGATCCAGGAGGCCGACATCCACGACCTCGTGGCCATCGCGACGAGCACCGGCGAGTCGCAGCGGAGGACGTTCCCGTCGACGCGGTCGCCCGACAAGCAGGAGCGGGAACTGGCCGCCGCCGTCGCACCGATCCTGGACGCGCGTCCCGAGGAGGCACGCTCGCCCGCGGGCGTGGTCATCCTCGTCGAGGATGCCACGGATCTCCGTCGTCTCGAACGCGCCCGCACCGAGTTCGTCGGGAACGTCAGCCACGAGCTGCGGACACCGCTGACGAACCTCCTCGGCTACCTGTCGACGGTCCGGGACATGGTCGGGGCGGACGAGCCCGTGCAGGTGAAGTTCCTCGCGACCGCGGAGCGGAATGCGATCCGACTCGCCCGGATCATCGAGGACCTGCTCGACCTCGCCAAGCTGGAGGGGGGCGAGGAACTGGAGCGGGAACCCGTCCGTGTCCGCCCCCTTCTCGATCGAATCGCGGAACGACATCGTGTCGAGCTGGCCGAGGATCCCAGGACCATCGAGGTCCAATGTCCTCCCGACACGGAGATCCTCGGCGCGGCGTCGCTTCTCGACCAGGCGATCGACAACCTCGTGAGCAACGCCCTCCGCTACGGGAGCCCGTCCGGGGTGGTCCGCATCCGCGTCGTCGCATCGAGTTCCGACCTCGAGATCTCCGTCGCCGACGATGGGCCGGGGATCCCGCCAAGGCACCTGCCTCGCCTCTTCGAACGGTTCTACCGAGTGGACACCGCCCGCAGCCGCGAGACCGGCGGCACCGGGCTCGGGCTCGCGATCGTCAAGCACATCGCCGCCGCCCATGGGGGGAACGTCCGGGCGGAGAGCGTGCAGGGCATCGGCTCGACCTTCATCCTCCAACTCCCGCTTCCAGTGCCGGAGACGGCTCGGTCCCCCGAGGAACCGACCGCGGATCCCGATTCCCCCGAACGCCACACAACCCAAGCACGGTCTTGACGTGATCTGAACAAAGCCCCCCCGCCAGGTGGGTAATGTCCGCGCGTCCGAATCGAATCCTTACATCGAGTCCGCGTCATTCTCCTCCAGGAGCCCCCCATGCCCTCGTTCACCAGGATCACCTCCTCCGTGCTCATCGGCCTCGCCGCCCTCGCGCCCCTCGCGCAGGAGGCCTCGGCCCAGGACCTCCGCAAGCTTCGAGGGTCCATCCGCATCGACGGCAGTTCGACCGTCTACCCGCTGACCGAAGCGGTCGCCGAGACGTTCAAGAAGTCCTCCCCCAACGTCCAGGTGACCGTCGGCGTGTCCGGCACCGGTGGTGGCTTCAAGCGATTCGCCGCGAACGAGACCGACATCTCGGACGCGTCCCGACCGATCAAGGCCTCCGAATCGACCCTCTGCGAGGAAGCGGGCGTCGAGTACATCGAGATCCCCGTGGCCTATGACGGTCTCACCATCGTCGTGAACCCCCAGAACGACTGGGCCAAGGATCTCACCGTCGACGACCTCAAGCGGATCTACCTCACCGACAATCCCGCGAAGACGTGGAAGGACGTCCGTCCGGACTGGCCCGACGTGCCGCTGGCCATCTTCGCCCCGGGAACCGACTCGGGCACCTTCGACTACTTCAAGGAGGTCGTGGCCGGCAAGAAGGGCACGATCCGAGGCGACATGTCGGTCTCCGAGCAGGACAACATCCTCGTGCGGGGCGTGGCCGGCGACCGAGGCGCGATCGGGTTCTTCGGCCTCGCCTACTACCTCGCGAACAAGGACAAGGTGCGGGCCGTGCCGGTGATCAACAACTCGGGGACCCCGGTCATGCCCGAGAAGGCCTCGATCGAGAACGGCACCTACAACCCCTTCAGCCGCCCCCTCTTCATCTACGTGAACGCCCGGTCCGCCCGGAAGCCCCACGTCCGGGCCTTCGTGGAGTACTTCCTCGACAACGCGACCGAGGCCGCCGAGGTGGTCGGGTACGTCGGGCTTCCGGCCGAGATGTACGACCGAGCCAGGAAGGCCTTCAAGAGCCGCCGGACGGGGTCCCAGTTCCTGACCAAGGAGGGCGAACCCCGCCACGGGGCCCTCACCGACATCTATCGTTGAGATCCGGTGAGGAAGGTGTCGCTGGCCCCGGCCGCGACCCTTGAGCGACTAGGCTCCCGTCACGATTTCCCCACGGGTCCGCTGCTTGTCCTCCATCCCCTCAGATCCCGATCGATCCCTGACGCGCCTCACCTCGCTCGGTGTGCCGCGGAGCCGCCGGCTCCGCGGCCTGAGCGAAGGTGGGGTGCGTCTGTTCCTGGTCGCCTGCACGGGCTTCAGCCTCCTCGTCACCACCCTGATCATCGGCATCCTCGCGTACGAGACGGCTCGGTTCCTCGCCGAGGTGTCGATCGGCGAATTCCTGCTGAGCACGGAATGGAGCCCGCTCCTCGGGGAGACCAAGAAGTTCGGGATCTGGCCGCTCGTCGCGGGCACCCTGCTCGTCACGCTCGTGGCCTCGATCTTCGCCCTGCCCATCGGCCTGCTCACGGCGATCTTCCTGAGCGAGTACGCGAACCCTCGCCTTCGTGCCGTGATCAAGCCCACGCTCGAGATCCTCGCGGGCATCCCGACCGTGGTCTACGGCTTCTTCGCCGTGATCATCATCGCCCCCAGCCTGCAGTGGCTCTCGGAGATGGCCACCGGTGACCGGGTCTTCGGGACCTACAGCGCGGGGGCGGCGGGGATCGCGGTCGGCATCATGATCCTCCCGATCGTGACGAGCCTCTCGGAGGACGCCCTGCGATCGGTGCCCCGCGGACTCCGCGACGGCGCCTACGCCCTCGGCTCGACTCGATTCGACACCTCCGTCCGGGTCGTCGTGCCCGGGGCCCTCGGCGGGATCATGGCCTCCTACCTCCTGGCCATCACCCGCGCCATCGGCGAGACGATGATCGTCGCGCTCGCGGCCGGCGGCCTCGCCCAGCTGACGATCCTGCCCTGGGCGCAGGTCCAGACCATGACGGCCTACATCGTGCAGATCTTCCTCGGCGACGCCCCGGCGACCGGGGTCGAGTTCAAGTCGAGCTTCGCGGTGGCCGGCGTGCTCTTCCTCATGACCCTCGTCCTGACCCTGACGGGGTACCGGATCCTCTCGCGATTCCGGGAGGAGTACGAATGACCGACCAGGACGCCAAGGCAGGCCTCGCGACGCTGGTCGATGCCGGCCGCCCGAGGAGCCAGGAACGCCGTCGCCTCTTCGATCGACTGTTCCTCGTCGCGTGCCTCTTCATCACGACCATCGCCGTCCTCGTGCTGGGCGTCCTGCTCACGAGCGTCCTGATCGAGGGCGTCCCGGGCCTCTCGTGGGAGTTCCTGAACCAGTACACGTCCCGCGAGGCGGACCAGGCCGGGATCCGGGCCCCGCTCTGGGGCTCGATCTGGGTCGGTTCGATCTGCGCGATCGTCGCCCTTCCGATCGGCGTCGCGACCGCGGTCTACCTCGAGGAGTTCGCGCCGAAGAACCGGGTCACGAGCTTCATCCGGCTCAACATCTCGAACCTCGCCGGCGTCCCGTCGATCGTCTACGGGATCCTGGGGCTCACGCTCTTCGTCCGCATGTTCGGCCTCTTCGGCCCGGCCCTCTCCCCCGACTTCGAGGTCGGCGGCAAGCTCTACGCGATCTACTACGACACCAACGGCGAGGCGGTCCGCGTCCCGGCGGAGAACCGCGAGACGGCACCCCTGCTCGAGACCGGCGACGTCGGCTACATCGAGCGGATCGAGGAGACCCCCGACGGCGACCTCGTGTTCACCAACGACTGGATGCCCGTGGTCCTCACGGTCGTGCCCGACGACGGGGAGATCCCGGATTCCCCCGGGGCGATCGAGGCCTGGCAGGCGTCCGAACCCGCCGACTACGAACTCGAGCGACCGTGGTACTACCTCCAGTTCCCGCTCGGCCAGTCGGTGCTCGCGGGCGGGCTGACGCTGATGCTGGTCATCCTGCCGATCGTGATCATCAGCTCCCAGGAGGCCCTCCGGGCGGTCCCGAACTCGCTTCGGTCCGGCTCGCTGGCGATGGGGGCCACCCGCTGGCAGACCACTGCGAAGGTCACCCTGCCCGCCGCGATCCCGATGATCATGACCGGCGCCATCCTCGCGATGAGCCGGGCGATCGGGGAGGCCGCCCCGATCCTCGTGCTCGGCGTCGCCCTCTTCATCACCGACGTTCCGTCGAATCTGATGGACAACTTCACCGTGCTGCCCATGCAGATCTATCATTGGACGAATTCATGGCAGGAAGACTTCAGAACGCTGGCGGCATCGGGCATCATCGTCCTCCTGGCGACGCTCCTGGCGTTCAACGCCGTGGCCATCCTGATCAGGCAGAAGTTGCAGAGACCCCTCCAATGATCATCGAGACGGTCCAGCCACCATCCCTCACCCCGCCGACCCCGAACGCACCGAACCCCGATGCGGAAGGCGCCGGCTCGGAGACCACCTGCATCGAGGCCGCCGGCTTCAGCAGCTGGTACGGGTCGTTCCAGGCGCTGCATGACATCGACCTGGTCATCCCCGAGCGGAAGGTCACCGCGTTCATCGGTCCGTCGGGGTGCGGCAAGTCGACGCTGCTCCGGTGGTTCAACCGGATGAACGACACCATCCCCACCGCCCGGGCGGAAGGCCGGCTGGAACTGGGAGGCACCGATCTCCTGGCGAACCGCTTCGACGTCGTGGATCTCCGCCGCCGGGTCGGGATGGTCTTCCAGAAGCCGAATCCGTTCCCGAAGTCGATCTTCGACAACATCGCCTACGGACCACGGCTGCATCGTCGGTACTCCCGAGGCGACCTCGCGGAGCTGGTGGAGCAGAGCCTGCGACAGGCCGCGATCTGGGACGAGGTCAAGGACCGCCTGCACCAGAGCGCCCTCGGGCTCTCGGGCGGCCAGCAGCAGAGGTTGTGCATCGCCCGGGCGATCGCGGTCGGTCCGGAGGTCCTCCTCATGGACGAACCGTGCTCGGCGCTCGACCCCCGATCCACGAGCGCCATCGAGGACCTGATCCGGGAACTCCAGAACCAGTACACGATCGTCATCGTGACCCACAACATGCAGCAGGCCGCGCGGGTCTCGGACCAGACGGCGTTCTTCTACGAAGGCCGCCTCGTCGAGCGGGCCGACACCCAGCAGATCTTCACGAATCCCAGCCAGAAGGAGACCGAGGACTACGTGTCCGGACGGTTCGGCTGAATCCGGGTTCGCGCCTCACTCAACGACATGCCCATCGACCTCGAGTCCAATCTCCGCACCCTGAATTCCGAACTCCTCGTGCTCGGCGGCAAGGTGGAGAAGCGTCTCCAGCTCGTCGGCGAGGCGGTCGTGAACGGGGACGTCGAGCTGGCCCGCTCGGTCCGCAAGGGCGACGCGGAGATCGACGAGGACGACCTCCGCATCGGCGAGGAGTGCATCCGCCTGCTGGCCCTGGGCTCGCCCGTGGCCAGCGACCTTCGCCGGGTCCTCACGATCAAGCAGATCAGCGGGGAGTTCGAGCGGGTCGCGGACCTCGCGAAGGGGGTCAGCAAGCGGGTGATGAGGATCGCCGACCTTCCCGCGGTCCGGACCCCACCCGCGATCGCGGAGATGTCCTTCGTGACCCGGGACGTGTTCCGGGAGGCGCTCGCGGCCCTCGCGGACAGCGACACCGACAAGGCGAGGCAGGTCCGGCTCGACGACGACCAGATCGACGAGCTGAACCGCGCGGTCCTCAAGTGGGCGCGGGAGGAGGTCCCGCAGGACGCCGGACTCGTGCGAACCGCGATCGAGGTGCTCGCGATCGCCCAGCGATTCGAGCGGATCGGCGACATCTCGACCTCGATCGCCGAAGAGGTGATCTACCTCGTCGAGGGACGAAACGTCCGGCACGGCCTGGACTGACCCCCCCCACCCCATTCCCCCATCCGTCGCAGTCCGACCTGCGACGTCCGGATACCGGCCCGCTCGGTGGATTGCCGTTCGACCGGACTGGGCATGCGTCGTCGCGCGGCTAGATTCGGGTTCCAGCGAACGCCCTCGAGCCGTGCGTCGTAGCGGTCAGGGGCCTTGCGGGGATCTTCCGCCGTGACACGACTTCAGACCAGCCTTGGACTCGACCCCGGGACCGCCGAGCAGGACTCGACGGTCACGCAGGCGATGCGTCGGCTGGCGGAGGCTCGCGGCCGGATCGCCCTCGAGAATCGACTCGCGGCCGACGCCCCGGGGCTGCATCCCCGATCGCCCCACCTCGCCTTCGCGAGCGCCGCGGCCCGGACGCTCGACGGTGCGATCCTGTCGCCCGAGGCCCGGGAGCACCTCGTGGAAGAGGCTCGTCGGCTCGGATTGCGGGAGTTCGACGCCCACCTCGTGATCGCGGTGGTCCAGGATCGAGTGCGTCGAGGCGAGGGGATCGAGGATCTCGAGGGACCCCTGGCGGTCTTCGAGGGGAGAGGGACGTCGCCGTGGCGGGCTCGAATCGCGCTCACGATCGGCTCGGTGGCCGTCGGCATCGCGATCGGCTCGGCGATCCTGTTCGCCCGATGGATCACCGGCGCCTGAGCGGGGTCAGTCCTCGACCTCGGCGGGCGGCTCGTCCCCCGTCACCAACTCCGACTCCGGCTCCGACTCCTCCACAGGAACACGCGTGCAGACGGCCTCGAGCCGGTCGGGCGAGATGCCGTCGTCGGTCCAGCAGGCGGGATCGAGCTGGATGTCGCCCGAGTCGTCGGCTCGGGCGAACTCGAGTTCGAGCAGGGCGGCGAGCGCCGCCTGCTGTTCCGCCTGCTTCTTGTTGGGACCCCAGCAACCCGCGAAGCGGAAGTCCCCGGTCGCGACGCAGACCTCGAAGCACTTGGCGTGGTCGGGGCCCTGCTCGTCGAGCACCTGGTAGAACGGCGGTCCCAGTCCCTTGCGCTGGAACACCTGCTGCAGGACGGACTTGAAGTTGTGCTGGTGACCGAGGCGGGCGGCGTGGTCGATCCGGGGCTCGAGGTGCTCGAGCACGAACTGGCGAGCCCGCTCGAATCCCGCATCCTCGTGCAGCGCGCCGATGATCGACTCCAGGACGGCGGCGAGCAGGGACGGCGGCATCTCGCCGCGACCGTTCATCCCCTTCCCGAGCTCGAGCAACGGCCCGAGGGCCAGCTCCTCGGCGATCTCCGCGCACACCCGCCGGCTCACCACGTTGGACTTGATCTTCGTCAGCTCGCCCTCGAGCAGGTCGGGGAAGCGATCGTAGAGCTCGCAGCACACGATGACGCCGAGGACCGCATCCCCGAGGAACTCGAGTCGCTCGTTCGACTCGAGCCGATCGTCGGCGGACGACGCATGTCGCAACGCCTTGGCGAGCAGGTCGCGATCCGTGAAGCGATGGCCGATGCGACGCTCGGCCTCCGCGAGACGATCCATGTGTTCCATCGGGTGCAGCGATCCGGATGGACGTCCCTCCGGGCCTCGCGAGCGGCGCGGGCCATGACGGACGTCGAGGTCTGTTTCCAGACGAGCAGCTGCTCCGGGGGTCGGACGAGGGGTCTCGGCCGGCCTCGGGAGAAGTGGCGCGTCCGGCGGAGGATAGCTGAGGATCCTTCGAGGGAAACCCCGAGCGGGCGATCCAGACTGGACAAACCCGGGTTCGCCCCCGATCCGCGGGTGATGAGGGCTCTTTCACGGATGATCGGACCCTCCCCCGGCTCCTCGGCGGTCGGGTGTGGACCATCGTCCCCGGATCTGCTAGATTCCGCGATCCGTCCCGGCGAGTGCCGGGACGGTTCCGTCCCCGAAACGAGCGAGCGTCGACATGGCCCTGCACTATCCCCGCAAGACCAGCCGGATCAAGAAGGTTCGCAAGTCCGGTTTCCGCGCCCGCATGGCGACGAAGGCGGGACGGAAGATCATCAGCCGACGGCGACGTCTCGGTCGCAAGCGGCTCACCACGATCTGAACCCGACGGTCTGACCGCCTCCATGCACCTGATCCTCGCCGGCCTTCGCGGCTGCGGAAAGTCCACGATCGGACGTTCCACCGCGGAGTCGCTTTCGCGTGGCTTCGTCGACCTCGACGACCCCACCGAGGCCTTGCTCGGAATGCCCGCCGCGACGTGTTTCCGGGACCGCGGCGAGGAGGCATGGCGACTGGCCGAGGCGACCGTCCTCGAGACCACCCTCGCGGAGACGACGCCGGGCGTCATCGCCCTCGGCGGCGGCACCCCCATCGCCCCCGGGGCCGAGGCGATGATCCTCGAGGCCCGGCGAACGGGTCGAGCCCGGGTCGGCTGGCTGGATGCACCGGCAGCGACGCTCGCGGCCAGGATCGAGGGCGACCCGAGTCGCCCCTCGCTCACCGATCTCCCCCCGCTCGAGGAGATGATCGAGATCGCCCGTCGCCGGCGTCCGGTGCTCGAGCGAATCGCCGATCGACGATTCGACACCGCCGACCCTTCCGAGCAGGAGGTCGTCGACGAGCTCGTCGGCTGGATGTCGACCGGCTGATGCGGGAGCGGGTCAGGCCGCTCGGACCAGGCATCCCTGCTCGAGGAACCGGGTGAGCGTCGCCGAGACGATTCGATCCTCGAATCGCTCGAACTCGATGCCCACGAGCATGTCGCCGGTCGCCTCGTGCTCCAGCTGCTGTCGCACGATCCTGGCCAACCCGCGAAGGGTCGCGGCGCGGCCCGGGAGCTCGAGCTCGAACCGGACCCGCTCGTCGGCCTCGAATTCACGATCCGACTCGAAGCGGGCGCCCGTGATGGAGATGTCGAGGACGTGCCCGTCCACGACGCGATCCTGCTCGTCCCGGATCCGGATGGGGGCGAACATCGGCGAGACCGCGTAGCGGCGGTGCCGACGGCGGTCCCGTCCCGAGAAGGCCAGATCGACGTCCGGGGACGTCTCGACGACGACGCAGCCATCCGTGCCGTGATTCGCCGCGGGATCCGTGTCGTTCGTCGCGACCACGTCGCGTTCGATCAGGTCCGTCATGGTGGAGCCTCCGATCTGGGTTGCCGTGCTGGAGGACGGAACGAGGTCCGTCTCGGGGGGTCGTCGGAGGGAAACGTCACCGACTCCAGCGGAATCCCCGAGATCCTCCGATCCTCCGGGGCCGCTATCCTCGACGCCGATGTCGCTTCCACCACGAGGGACGGTCGTCCACCAGCCGGACGCTCCGTTCGATCCGCTCCTCGGATCGAACGGACGCGTGATCTCCGTCATCGGCTACGGCAACCAGGGGCGGGCCCATGCGCTCAATCTCCGCGAGTCCGGCGGCACGGTGATCGTGGGCGGCCGGCCCGGATCCGACGCCCGGGGGCGAGCCGAGAGCGACGGATTCGAGTCCTTCGACGCCGCCGTCGCCCTCGAGCGAAGCGACCTCGCG
>JAYZBK010000152.1:0-5244 GCA_036339295.1 Planctomycetota bacterium | reverse complement strand
CTCCCTCGTCCACGACGAGCGGTGGCTTGATCTTGATCACGTTGTGCAGCGGACCGTCGGTGCTGAGCAGCACGCCCCGTTCCCGCATCGCGTTCACGAGCGCGGTCGCCTCGGCGTCCGCCGGTTCGAGCGTCGTCCGGTCGCGCACGAGCTCGAACCCGAGGAAGAGACCCCGTCCCCGCACGTCGCCCACGATCTCGTGTCGTTCCTCCAGTCGGTGGAGTCCCTCGAGGAGCCGCGTGCCCGTGGACCGGGCCCGTTCCTGCAGGCCTTCGTCCTCGATCACGTCGAGCACCGCCATGCCGATCTCGCAGCTGACGGGGTTGCCGCCGAAGGTCGAGAAGAACTCCATCCCGTTCGCGAACGCGTCGGCGATCGCCCGGGTCGTGGCCACCGCCCCCATCGGATGGCCGTTCCCGATCGGCTTGCCCATGACCACGATGTCGGGAACGACGGGATCGCGCCCGTCGGCGGCGTCGAGCTCGAACCCCCAGAACGCATCGCCGACCCGACCGAATCCCACCTGCACCTCGTCCGCGATGCAGACGCCGCCGGCCCGGCGGACGTGGTCGAACGCGGCACCGAGGTACCCCCGCGGCAGCGGGACCTGGCCGCCGCACGAGAGGATCGGCTCGGCGAAGAACCCGGCGATCGAGCGTCCGGCGGCGCACGCCTCCCCGACGACGGTCGCGAGCTCGAGGGCATACGCCGCACCGACGTCGTCGCCGTCGCCCCGGACGAGACCGCGGTACCGATCGGGGCTGGGAACCACGTGCACCCAGTCGGGCCGCCCCGATCCGCCGAGGCCGTCGAACTTGTAGGGGCTCATGTCGACGCACCGGCCGGTGTTGCCGTGGTACGCCCCGTCGATCACCAGCACGTCGCGGGCGCCCGTCGCGGCGCGGGCGAGACGGAGGGCGAGCTCGTTCGCCTCCGATCCGCTGTTCACGAGGAAGACCGTGTCGATGGGATCGGGCAGCAGCGCCGCCAGGCGATCCGCGTAGTCGAGGAACGACTCGTGGAGGTACCGGGTGTTGGTGTTCAGGCGGGCCGCCTGCCTTCCGGCGGCCTCGACCACCCGCGGGTGGCAGTGGCCGACGTGGCAGACGTTGTTGACCAGGTCGAGGAAGGGACGGCCGTCGGAGTCGTGCAGGTACGGCCCCCGGCCGCGGACGATGTGGAGCGGCGACTCGTAGCTGATCGAGAGGTTCGACCCCGCGACGGCGCGTCTGCGGGAGACGAGGGCGTCGACCGAAGGGCCTCGGTCGTCGCCGATGCCGAGCGCCCGGGCGCCGTCGGCCGGCGACATCGACGCCAGGCCCTCGATCGCCCGCCAGGTCGTCTCCTCGTGCGAGAACCAGGTCGAGTGGGCGTCGTCCTCGACCCGGCGCGTCGCGCCGACCAGCGCGCTGCTGGCGAGCCTCGAGCGAACGAGCGGGAAGAGGATCTCGCGTTCGCTCGGTTCGAGGCGACGCGACGCCTCGTATCCCGCGAGCACCTGCGCGGCCAGCTCGAGGTTCGGCGTGGTGCCGTGCTGGATCGCGTAGGCGAGGGTGATGCCGAGGTCCTGGACGAGCGAACCACGCAGCACGTCGCCGAAGTCGACGATCCCCACGACCGTCTCGCCGTCCACGAGGATGTTCTCGTCGTTGAGATCGCCGTGGAGGCACCCGCCGGGACACGAGGCGAGTCCCGGCCGCACGATGGCGACATGCTCCTGCAGGATCGACTCGACCGCTCGTCGACGCGCGGGGTCCCGCACCAGTCCGATCGACCGTCGATGGTCGTCCGCGGTCGCCACGTCCCAGGCATGGCTTCGATCCGCGAGGGGATGGTCGAAACCCCGCAGGGCCGCATGGACCTCGGCGACCACGCCGCCGATTCGGCGAGCCAGTGCCGGGGAGGTCGGTCGGTCGCGCCAGCCCGCGCCGGGCAGGAGCCGCTGCATCCGAACCGTCGCCGGGACTCCTTCCAGCGTCGACGGCACCACCGTTCCGCCGTCTTCAGCCGCGATCGTCGTCGGCACCGGCAGCCCCGCCGCATCGAGGACGTCGACCACCGCCTGCTCGAGCTCGGGGCGGGCATCCCGGTCGGTCGAGATCTTGACGATCGCCTGCTCGCCGCCGTCGAAGCGGGCCAGCAGATTGAGGTTCTCCCCGGGCAGGCGGACGAGCTCGACCGGTGATCGTCCCCAGCGTGCCTGCACCAGCGACTCGATCGTGCTCCGATCGGGGATCGATCCCTCGACGGATGGTGGATCGGATCGCATGGAACGACTCCGGCTCAGTCGGTCGCGGGAAGCGCCCGGGCCATGGCGAGGTACGCCTCGAGCTGCGCCTCGACCTCCTCCATCGAGTCGCCGCCGAACTTCGCCCGCACCGCACGGGCGATCTCCAGGGCGACGACGTTCTCCGCCACCACGCTGGCCGCGGCGATGGCGCTGACGTCGCTTCGCTCGTACTGGCTGTCCTCCGGCTTCCGGCTGACGAGGTTCACGCTCGGAAGCCCGCGGAGCAGGGTGGCGATCGGCTTCATCGTGCCCCGGACCACCACCGGCATGCCGTCGGTCATGCCACCTTCGAGCCCGCCGGCGTTGTTCGATTCCCGGACGAACCCGAGGTTCCGCTCGTCGGCGCGGGCGGCGTCGAAGCCGATCGGGTCGTGGACGCCGGACCCGTTGCGTCGGCCGCACTCGACCCCGAGACCGATCTCGACCGCCTTGAACGCCTGGATGCCCATCACCGCGTAGGCGAGCCGCGCGTCGAGCCGATCGCTCCACTGCACGCACGACCCGAGACCCGGCGGACAGCCGAACACGTGGACCTCGACGAATCCACCGACGGTGTCCTTGTCGATCTTGGCCTGGCGGATGCTCGCGATCATCGCGGCACTCGCTTCGGGGTCCGGCAGGTAGACCTCGCTGGCATCCCGTGCCACCTTGAGCTCCCGCCAGTTCGATTCCGTGACCTCGAAGTCCCCGATCGCGGCAGGGTCGGGTCCTCCGCCCCGCACGAAGCCGAAGACCTCGATCCCGAGATCGCGAAGCATGCATCGAGCCAGGGCGCCCATGCCCGTGCGACCCGCGGTCTCCCGGGCACTCGCCCGCTCGAGCGTCTCGCGACAGTCCGGCACCAGCCACTTGAGGCTGCCCGCGAGGTCCGCGTGCCCGGGACGCGGCCGCTCGACCGGGGGCGTGCGTTCGAGATCGTCGAGGCGACTGTCCCGGTTCGGGACGAGCATCGCGACGGGCGCCCCGGTCGTGCGACCGAGGCGGACGCCGCCGAGCCAGGTGGCCTTGTCGGTCTCGATCCGCTGCCGACCGCCTCGACCGTATCCCCCCTGCCGACGCCGCAGTTCGCCGTCGATGAAGTCGGAGTCGATCTCGACCCCGCGCGGCAGGCCCTCGAGGAACGAGACGACACCGGGGCCATGTGATTCGCCGGCGGTGCGATAGGTGAGTTCGGCCATGGTGCTCCAGGGCGCTCGCGTCGACGCGGCGACTCGGTCAGTGGTCCTCGAGTCGAGCGACCAGTCGGTCGCACTCCTCCTCGGTGAGCCCCTCGTGGGCGATGATGAACATCGAGGACAGCGGACTCATCACGATCGGGGCGGAGACGGCCCGTCCGTCGACGATGACGACGATGGGTCGGCTGAGCTGCTCGACGCAGAGGCGCTCGAGCGCGGCGGCGCCCTCGACATCCAGCCGCACGAGGACGGCGGGGCGGCCCCGGGCGTCGGTGGTCCGTTCGGCGGCCTCGATCATGTCCTCGCGGACCGCGACCTCCGGCGACATGGAGACCCGATCGCCTCCGAGCGTGAGATCGGTGTCGCTCCAGCCGTCGACCGGTCCGACCTCGCCCGCCCGGATCTCGAAGGTGCCGTCGGTCGTCGGCTCGACGGTCGCGCAGCCGACGAATCCCCCGAGCGCCGCCAGCCCCAGGAGGGACCGACGCAGGGCGATCGCGATGGACCTGCTCGTACGGTGCATGGCCGGAGTGTATCGCCCACCGGCTCGACCTAGCATGTGGCCCATGACCGAATCCGCCGACCCGGAAGGACAGACCGACTCCCTCACCCCGACCGAGGTCGTCTCGGCCCTCGACCGACACATCGTCGGCCAGCACGAGGCCAAGCGCGCCGTGGCGGTCGCGATGCGGAACCGATGGCGTCGCCGCCGACTCCCGGCCTCGCTGGCCCGGGAGGTCGTGCCGCGGAACATCGTGATGCTGGGACCGACCGGGGTGGGCAAGACGGAGATCGCCCGGCGACTGGCGGCGCTCCTCAAGGCCCCGTTCGTGAAGGTCGAGGCCACCAAGTTCACCGAGGTGGGCTACGTGGGACGGGACGTCGAGTCGATGATCCGGGATCTCGTCGAGGTGGCGATCCGCATGACCCGGCAGGAGCAGGCGGAGTCGGTGCGGGAGCGGGCCGAGACCGCGGCGAAGGACCGGCTCGTGGCGATCCTGCTCGGGGACGAGGGAGCCGAGACCCGTCCGGCCGCGCCGGCGTCGACCGGCGAGGACGATCCCCACGATCGGGTCCGGCAGCGTCTCCGCGAGAAGCTCGATGCCGGTCTCTTCGACGACCAGGAGGTCGAGATCACCGTCCGCGAGAAGCCGACCATCCCCGCGATGGGACTCGGACCGGACCAGGGCGATCCGGCCATGGGCGGGATCGGTTCGATGCTCGAGTCGATGCTCCCGAGCAGGACCCATCGACGGAAGGTCGCCGTCCCCCGGGCGCTCGAGCTCCTGGTCGAACAGGAGACCGAGCCGCTGATCGACCAGGATCGAGCGGTCGAGGCCGCGATCGAACGGGTCGAGCAGGACGGCATCGTCTTCATCGACGAGATCGACAAGGTCGCCACCCCGGAGAGCCGCGGCGCCGACGTGAGCCGCGAGGGCGTCCAGCGAGATCTCCTCCCGATCGTCGAGGGTTCCTCGGTCAACACCAAGCACGGCGTCGTCAAGACCGACGGGATCCTCTTCATCGCCGCGGGCGCCTTCCACAAGGCGTCGATCAGCGACCTCATGCCGGAACTCCAGGGTCGCTTCCCGATCCGGGTCGAGCTCACGGGCCTCGGCCCCGAGGACTTCCGCCGGATCCTCGTGGAACCCGAGGCCAACCTCGTCGACCAGCAGAAGCAGCTCCTCGCGACCGAGGGCATCGTGGTGGTGGTGACCGCCGACGCGATCGAGGCGTTGGCCGACCTCGCCGCGGAGGCGAACGACCGGCTCGAGAACA
>JAYZBK010000151.1:0-7763 GCA_036339295.1 Planctomycetota bacterium | reverse complement strand
TGGCACGGAGCTCCGCCCCCCTCATGGTTCTTGCAAGCATTGGCCTCGTGACCTGTGGAATGCTCCTTCTCTCTCCGATGAGCAGCAAGTCGCACTTCATCATCCTGCTGATTCCCGCGGCTGCAATCGCCCTCAAGTTCGTGAGCTCCGAACGAGACTGGCTGAGTCTGGCCATCCTCATACTCACCGCACTTCTCGGGATATTCAGTGCTCGCGACATCATCGGGGACCAGAACAGCGAGGTCCTGCTCGCCATCGGATCGGTCGCGATCTGCACGCTTCTACTTGGATTCGGTTGCCTGAGGATCTGCTGGCACGCGGGAGCGCAGGGTTCCATGGAGGGTCGGACGTCGGTGACCCAAGCCCCTGGCACGAACGTCGCTACTTGAAGAGATCCCCGGGTACCTGGACACCGAGATGGTCACCGGCACGAGCCGTGAGGCAGCGCCCCTGCCTGGTGCGGGCAAGGAACCCCTTCTGCAGGAGGTACGGCTCGACCACGTCCTCGAGCGTGGAGGAGTCGTCGCCCATCGTCGCTGCAATCGCCTCGAGACCGACCGGTCCGCCCGCGTAGGTGTCGAAGATCGTCCGCAGGTACTTTCGATCGAGCTCGTCCAGCCCCTCGCCGTCAACGCCTTCCAGGGTGAGCGCTTCCTCGACCACCGGTGGTGAGACCTGCCCCTTCGAACGAACCTGTGCGAAGTCGCGAACTCGACGAAGGAGCCGAAGCGCGACTCTCGGCGTACCCCGACTTCGCGATGCAATCGAATCGAGGGCCTCCGGCGAGACCGACTTCATTGCGAGCCGCTCCACCGCACGTTCGAGTATCTGTCGCAGCTCCGGCTTTTCGTAGTACTCCAGATGATGAGAGATTCCGAAGCGACTCCGAAGCGGCTGCGTCAGCAATCCTGCGCGTGTCGTTGCACCGATCAAGGTGAACGGCTTCAGTCCCACCGTGATCACCTTCGCATGCATCCCGCTGTCGACGGTGAAGTCGACCTTGAAGTCCTCCATCGCCGGGTAGATGTACTCCTCGACCGCGGCCGGAAGTCGGTGGATCTCGTCGATGAAGAGGATGTCCCCCTCCCCGAGGCGGGTCAGGGTGCCGACGAGATCGGCGGCCTTGGTGAGCGCGGGTCCGCTGGTCACCCAGGCGCGGGTTCCCATCTCCTCGGCGACGACGTGGGCGAGCGTGGTCTTGCCGAGGCCCGGCGGGCCGTGGAGAAGCAGGTGTTCGAGCGCGTCGTTGCGGGCCTTCACCGCCTCCAGGGCGATCGACAGGCGTTCGACGAGCGCCGCCTGGCCGACGTACTCCGCCAGCGTCCGCGGCCGGACGGCCGGGGCGGACTCCTCGCTTCGCGCCGGGACGCCGGAGACGTCGGAGTCCCGATCCTCCTCCTGCGACTCCCCCGAGACGATGCGTTCGCGTGCCATCACCGCATGTTCCCCGATCCGACCGTGGGACGCCAGCCCACTCAGGAGATCCCCTCGACCTCGGGGGCACCACGACTCCCGGCCTCCGACTCGAAGAACCCCTGCGTCTCGAACCCGAAGACGCCGGCGACGATGCTGGAAGGGAAGGTCCGGCAGAGCTGGTTCAGCTCGCGGACGTTGGCGTTGTAGAACCGACGTCCCGCCGCGATCCGATCCTCGGTGTTCGCCAGTTCCCGCTGGAGGTCGAGGAATCGCTCGCTCGCCTTCAGTTCCGGGTAGGCCTCCGCCACCGCGAACAGTCGACCGAGCCCGGACTCGAGCGCTCGTTCGTCGCCGACCTGGCGATCGGGGCGATCATGATTGGCCGCCGCCCGATTCCGCAGCTCCACGACCCGTTCGAGGACCTCCCGCTCGTGGGCGGCATACCCCTTGACGGTCTCCACGAGATTCGGGACCAGCTCGTACCGTCGCTGCAGCTCGACGTCCACGTCGGACCAGCTGTTGCGAAGGTGGACCCGCGTCGACGCCAGTCGATTGAAGGTCGCGACCAGCCAGACGAGCGGGACGGCGAGGACCCCGAGGACGACGAGCAAGGGAAGCATCAGGCGCCTCCCCCTGCGGTCCGGCCCGCCATCGACGCCGCGAGATGGCGGGGCCAGCGATCGAGGAATGCGGCCAGCCAGTCGACCTGGCGGCGAATCTCCTCGACCTGCCAACGGGATCTTCCGTCCGAGACGCAGATCAGGGTGCCGTCGAGCTCGATCGCCGGCGGCGGATTCCCGAGAAGGAACTCCATCATCCCCTGGTCGACGAGATCGTAGGCGAATCGCTTGTCGTCGCTGGAGACGTGGAAGCGACGACTGAATTCGTCGCTCTCGAAGTCGATGTCGTCGAAGCCGAGCACGCCCTTGACCCGATCGAAGAGTCCTTCGCGACGAATGATCGTCTCGGGACAGGTCCCGACGGGGTTCGTCGCCACCAGGTAGCTGAAGCGGTAGGTCCTGGACGACCGGTGCTTTCCCGAACCGCTCGTGACGGTGTAGCGGAAGTCGCCGATCTCGACCTCGATCGACCCCGCACCGACCGCCAGCCCGCCCCGCATGATGTTCCAGGCACTCCGGGAGCGGCCGCGTCGGAACATCGCGAACCGCGCGAACCGCTCGTCGGCACCGGGATCCCGTCCCCGTTCGAACGAGAGGCCGAGTCCGCGTGCGAGCGACGCGAGCTCGTCGCTCCGCTTCCTCTCGACATGCCACTGGTACGCCACGGCCACGAGGGCCACGGCGATCACGAGCGCGATGATCAACGCTTCCATGGCGTTCCCTCCCGAGGAAGGGGGAGACCCGGGCTCAGAACTGGACGTCCGGCGCCTTCTTCACGGCGGCCGCCTCGGCCTCGTCGAGCTCGAAGAAGTTCATGTCGCTGAAGCCGAACATGCCCGCGATGATGTTCGACGGGAAGGTCTTGGTGGCCTCGTTGTACTGGTTGACCGAGCGGTTGTAGTGCTGGCGAGCGAAGCCGATCTTGTTCTCGGTGCTGGTCAGCTCCTCCTGGAGCGACAGGAAGTTCTGGTTCGCCTTCAGGTCGGGATACGCCTCCGAGACCGCGAAGAGCTTCCCGAGCGCCTGCGTCAGCATGTTCTCCGCCCCCGCCTGCGCCGCCACGCCTTCCGCCCCCATCGCCGCGGCCCGGGCCTGGGTCACCCCTTCGAAGGTCTCCTTCTCGTGGCTCGCGTAGCCCTTGACGGTGTTCACGAGGTTCGGGATGAGGTCGTGACGTCGCTTCAGCTGGACGTCGATGTCGCTCCAGGCGTTCTCCGCGTTGAGCTTGCGCCGCTGGAGACCGTTGTAGAGGCTCATCACGATGAGCCCGCCGACGATGACGATCACGGCGACGACCGCGAGGAGGACCAGTGCAAGCACCATGGGAGGCTCCGGTTCGACTGGGGATGATCGACCGGAGGCGGAGTGCTCCCGGACGCCTCGAATCTTAGCAGCCGGAGCCCGCAGGCCCCGGCAGCACGCCCCGGGCTCGATCGGCGACCGCTTCCATGAACCTCGTTTCGTCTCGAAAATCCGGGAGAACGACCTCCGCACCCTCGTCGCGAAGTCGTTCGGCCGCGGCGCCGGTGCCGACTCCGACGAAGCCGATCCCGAGCCGCCGCGTCGCCCGCACGTCCCAGATGCCGTCGCCGACGTAGACGACGGGCCCGATCGACGACTCCCCCGGATGCAACGCACGGCGCGCCGCGAGCTCCACGATCCTCTCGCGCGGATGGGCATCGTCGGCGTGCGCCGCCGCCACCCCTTCGAACGGCACCCCCGCGGTCGCGAGCTTGAGTTCCGCCGTCCTCCGCCACCCCCCCGTCGCGATCGCGACCCGCCAGCCCGCCTGCCGAAGTCGCGCGAACACCTCCGGAGCGCCGCCGACCGGACGAAAGAGCCCCGGTTCCCGTTCGATGGCCGCCTCGATCCGGACGGCGAAGTCGTCGCGGATCCGGTGGACGACGTCGTCACCCACCTCGAGGTCGGTGCGGTCGCGGATCAGGTCGGTCGCGATCGCCTCGTCCGTCGAGTGGCTGTAGGTCGACCAGTCGGTGCTCATGTCCCGCACCCCGATCACGTGGGCCGCGGCATCCATCCAGCAGCGGTCGTCGACCTCGCTCGTGCACGAGAGGGTTCCGTCGACGTCGAAGATGACGATGCCTTCGGCATGCATGGAGCGGCTCCGGGGAGAGGTCGGTCCGGGGTCGGGGGCGAGGCCGGGATACCCTACGGCAATGACACCAGGCGGCACGAACGAGGAATCCTCGGCCGAACGGGCGGCACGCCTGTTCGAGCGTCGATTCGGGTCGACCCCGACCGTCGCACACGCACCGGGTCGGGTCAACCTGATCGGCGAACACGTCGACTACCTCGAGGGCGTCGTCCTCCCGCTCGCGATCGACCGCCGGGCCGCGGTCGCGATCGGAGAATCGTCGGACGGCCGCACCCGCATCGTCGCCGCGGATCTCGATCGCGAGTACGAGGCCGACGGACCACCGCCCCCGCATCCGGTCGAGGACCAGCACGATGCCTTCGCGAACCACGTGCTGGGCGTGATCGAGGCCTCCGGTGGCGTGGAGGAGCCGCTCTCGATCCTCGTGACCAGCGATGTCCCCTCGGGTGCGGGGGTCTCCTCCAGCGCCGCGATCGAGGTGGCCGTCGGGGCCTGCCTCGCGGCGCGTCGCGGGGTCGCGGCGCCCGATCCGCTTCGCCTCGCGACGGACGCACGAACCGCCGAGCACGAATTCGTCGGGACGCCGTGCGGGATCATGGACATGCTCGTGTCCGCGGCGGCGACGAGGGACGCCGCGCTGCGAATCGACTGTCGCACGCTCGATTTCGAGCCGGTGCCGCTTCCCCCGAGGGACCAGCTGGCGATCCTGCTCGTCGACAGCGGCGTCGCGCACCGCCTTGCGGACGGCGGCTACGCCGACCGTCGGGCCGCCTGCGAGCGGGTGGTCGCGGTGATCGGCAGATCCCTGCGGGACGTCGATCGCGGGACCGTCGAGCAGGCATCGCTCGATCCCGTCGACCGCCGACGGGCCCTCCACGTCGTCGACGAGATCGCCCGCGTCGACGCGGCGATCGCGGCCATCGACCGCGGCGATCTCGCGGGACTCGGTGCGATCCTCCTCGAGGGCCACGCCTCGCTTCGGGATCTGTTCGAGGTCTCGGTGCCGGAACTGGACGCCATCGTCGAGACCGTCGCCGGCCTGCGCGACCACGGCTGCTTCGGGGCCAGGATGACGGGTGGTGGGTTCGGCGGATCCGCGATCGTCCTGCTCTCGCCCGACGCCATCGAGGACACGATGAAGTGCATCGAATCGGATTTCGAGTCCCGGTTCGGGCGACGCGCCTCCTGGATGAGGGTCGAGGCGTCGGACGGGGCGCGGATCGACTGAACGGCGCCTGGGCGACGCTATGCTCCGGCCGAGGAAACGAATCATGTCTCGAACGATCAAGGCCATCCCCGCCCTCGCGGCGCTCGTCGCACTCCTCGCCGCCCTGCCGGGCTGCGGCGGCTCCGATGCCACGTCGACCCCCCCGACCGAGACCGCCGACACGGTCGAGGTCGATGCCGGTCCGCCCCGGGCCACCATTCGCGTCCCGGGGGGCGAGTTCACGATCGAGTTCCGACCGGAGGCCGCGCCGGTCTCCTGCGCGAACTTCATCAACCTCGTCCGCCGCGGGTTCTACGACGGCCAGGCGTTCTATCGACACTCCCGCGTGATCCGCCAGGCCGGCAATCCGTGGGGCGATTCCGGGCGCTGGGATCCCGGCTATCGGATCTCCCCGGAGTTCTCGCCCGATCTCCGGTTCGATCGCGCGGGCATGGTGGCGCTGGTGAGGGAGGCCGACGACGTTCGGGCACCCGTCCGGCCGAACGAGTTCTTCGTCACGACGAAGCCGCAGTCGGAACGCTTCACGTTCTTCTACCCCGTCTTCGCGGAAGTGGTCGAAGGCCAGCAGGTGGTCGATGCCATCCGGCCCGACGAGGAGATCGTCGCCATCGAGCTCTCCGGCGACGTCGACTCGATCCTCGAGGCACAGGCGGACCTCGTGGAGGAATGGAACCGCCGACTCGATGCAGCACCGCCCCTCGCGCGGTGAGGTCAGTTCCAGCTCAGGCCCTTCGGCCAGGCCCCGGGCTCCTGCCGGTCGACCAGCTCGACCAGCCGATCGAGCTCCTGGAGTTCCCGCGTGACCGTGGCCGCCCTCGAACGGCAGTCCGCATCGGCGAGCACGCGGTAGCGGAGTCCCTGATCCGAGAAGACCACGAAGGCGATCAGGTCGATCAGGGCCTGCGTGGGCACCTGCTCGTTCGCGGTCAGCTGGCGGGCGAACTCGCCCTGGCTCAGCCTCGCGAGCCTGGGTCCACGAAGAAGTCCGGAGATGGTCCGACGCGCCTCGGGCATCGCCGGGCCCGGCGCGGACTCGTCGATCGGACGCATCCATGCCCGCAGGTACAGGCGATCGGCCTCCGGCTGGTCGAGCTCGTCGATCCGCGCCCGGGACACGCCGTGCACGACGAGATCGAAGCGTCCGTCGGGGTACCGCTCGAGCCGGGTGATGCGACCGATGCAGGCGACCTCGCGGATCGAGGTCGTGGCTCCGTCGGTGTGGACTGGATCGAGGACGGCCAGGGCGATGGGATCCGCCCGTTCGAGGTCGCCCTTGCCGGCGGCGAGCACGTGCTCGACCATCTGGCGGTACCGGGGCTCGAAGATGTGGAAGCGACTCATCGCGTGGGGCATCAGCGAGACGCCACCGAGCGGGAAGAGCGGGATCGGACGCCCGAAGTCGATCGCATGCATCGGCATGGACGGATGCTAGGCGGGAACGCGGACCGGGCGGGCGGTCAGGCCGCCGCCATCAGCTCATCCCCATGCTCCATCGTCGACCGGAGCTGCTCGCGGACGTCGGACAGGGCGGCGGCGTCGAGCTGGAGCTCCTCGAGAACCTCCGGGCGGGGCCCCCGACCATCGAGATCGAGCGTGAATCCGCCCGCGACCTCGCCGGCGAGGTGATCGGCGACGTGCACGATCCCGGGGAGGTCCCGATTGGCGACCGGGACGGCCATCGGATCGTGGTGATGGCCCACCACCCAGACGAGGCTCGAGGGGAACTTCCAGTGCTCGCAGAGGACCGCGCCGAATCGTTCGTGCGAGGCCCCGAGGTTTCGCATCTCCGACTCGCGGAAGTCGCAACCCTCGGACGCCTCCTGGATCGCCAGGGCGAGCCGATCACGGTCGTGCTGGAGCTCCACGAGGATCCCGACGTCGTGGACGAGCCCGGCGAGAAACGCCTCGTCGGCGATGCCCTTACGGCCGCTGAGCCTGGCCACGGCGCCGGCGGCGCTGGCGGTGACGCAGGAATGCGTCCAGAGCCGCTGGGCGTCGAAATGCGAGCCGAGCGATCCTCCGCGGAAGAGCTTCGCGAGGCTCGCGGCGATCGCGATGTTCTTCACGGCGTTGAGGCCGAGCAGCGAGACCGCCCGATTGATCGAGGCGATCTGTCGAGGCAGCCCGTAGAACGCCGAGTTCACGACCTTGAGCATCCGTGCGGTCAGGGCGGGATCCGACGAGATCAGGTGATGCATGTCCCGCGCGCTCGAGCCGGGATCCTCGACGAGGTCGATGATCCTGACCGTCACCTCGGGAAGGGTCGCGATGTGCGAGATGCCGCGAACCGCGGACAGGACCGCATCGTCTCCAACCTGTGCCTGGCCATGGTCCATCGTCGACTCCTGCTCGTGGCCTCCGCGACGCCATCGGATCGACCGAT
>JAYZBK010000150.1:0-9638 GCA_036339295.1 Planctomycetota bacterium | reverse complement strand
GCCGCCTCGATGAGCTCGAAGTCGAGGGCCACGTTGGTCTGACCTCCGACGAGACCGACGAGATCGGCCGTCGCCGAGGACGCGACCGTACCGGCGAGAATCGCCGCCAATGCATGCTTCATGTCTGGATCCCTTTTCCTGCGCCCCGGAAGGGGCTGCGACCGACGGAGCGGCCGTCGCCTGCCACGCGTCCGAGGTCCCATGCCTCGGACTTCATTCGGGCATTCGGAACCTCGATGGTCCGGATGCCGGGCCGCCGGATCATGGGGCGAAGACCCCCCGCGACATGCGCGTTCCCGGACTCCACCGGTCCGCTGCCGGGCCGTCGAATCCCGTCCATGCTTCACTTCCCGCCGTGATGGCGAGGACGCGAGCGGGGAGTCCGATTGGATGGGAGGCCGCCGGACGCCGAAGATCCACCGTCGACTCGACGGTCGCCGCGTCGATCGCCACGAGAGACTCCGAGAGCGTGACCGCGGAAGCCCGTTGGACCACGGAGCGAACCGAGAACGCGGCCAGCACCAGGACGATCTTCACCAGCAGGAATTCGACGAGGTGAAACCCTCGAGATCGAGACACGCCCTCCTCCTCCCGGGATCCGACGGGATCCGGAAGTCGGCATCGGCGAGTCGACGACCGACGTCAGCCCCGCTCCGGGAATTCCGGGAGGGTCGCGGGAGGGGGATCGGATTGTGTGGGTGGGGCCGTCTTCTCGGACGCCACGAAGGCCGACGATCCGGTCGCCGGTGTCAACTTCGCATCATCGAGGCGTGGCCCCCGCCAGGGCATCGAGGAGATCCGTGAGGATCGCCGACACCAGGTCGCGGGAGAAGTAGAGGATGATCGATCCCATCAGGATCGCGAGCGTGACCCACTCGACCGTCTCGACCCCTCGCTCGTCGCGAAGGAATCGCAGGCACGCCGTGCGAAGTTGTCGAGCAGGCTCGGGCATGGGGGCTCTCTCTCGAGCGAGACGAGACGGGGCCGGCCGAGCGGTGTTCGGCCGACCCCGTGACGTTGTCTCGGACCGATCTCCCCGTTCGGGGAAACCGGTCCGCCGTTCGATCAGGACGGCGATCAGCCGGCGTCGACTTCGATCGCGCTGATGAGGGCGTCGCCCTTGTCCTGAAGGTTGCTCTTGATCGTGGTGAAGGTGGCCGCGGTTCCACCGGCGACGGACACGGCCGCCACGGAGAACTCGACGGACTCAACACCACGCTCATCCTTGACGAAGTTGAGGATCCAGTTCTTCATGTTCATCATCTCCATTCTGGTGCGGCAGCGCCGCGGTTCTGGTGACGACGGCCAGGCCGCCGCAACGGGACTCGATCTCCCCTGATGGGGCTGTCAATGATACTAGGACGTGGTGGCGTGTCCTCCACCACTTGGCCAATCGGCCGTTAATCCTGGATTTCGGACGTGGGACCGGCGTCCTCGAAGGCCTCGAATCGGGGCCGGGCGAGCCTCGCAATCCGGAGATTCTCGGCCACGGAGGCCGGCGGAAGCACGCGGGACCACAAGGCCCTCGCCTCGTCCTCCCGCCCCTCCAACGCCGCCGCCAGGGCGCAGTTGGCCACGTAATCGGCGTCGTCCGGGTCGACCGCGAGCGCGGCCGAGAAATCCGACGAGGCGGCAGGCAGGTCACCGTTCAGGAGCTGGCAGAGCCCTCGATCGTTGAGGAGCACGGGGTGCCCGGGAAGCCGCTCGAGGCCGAGATCGAGGAACTCGATCGCATCGGAGACCCTCCCCTCCTGAAGAAGGACCTCGGCCCCCTCCGTATAGGTCCCGGGCCGATCGGGGAACTCGAGCAGCATGCGTTCCACGATGAAGCCCGCCTGGCCGTAGTCCCCCTTCGCCGCGAGGATCCGCGCCGTCATGACCAGCGTCTGCTCGGTCGGAGGCGGCTCGTCGCCGCCCTCGAACCAACTTTCCTCGATCGGGGCCGAATCGCACCCACCGACGAGGGTCGTCACGAGGGCCGCCAGGAACAGGTGGCGAACGCTCGTCTTGAAGTCGCTGATTCGATGGATCATGAACCACCCCCACTTCCGAGGATCTCGCCGTCGGGGATGCTGATTCCCTCGAGCCGGATCTCCGTTCGGATCAGGATCGCATCTCGGCTGGTCGTCCCCCGCCCGCCCGGCGACCCGTCCTCGATCACCAGGCGGTTCGGGTCGACCCCGAGGTCGAGGAGCGCCTCCCGGACCGCCATCACGCGACCTGCGTACAGCTCGGCCGATGCGGAGCCTCTTTGGATCGAGAGCCGACCGCCATCGCGTCGGAGATCCCGTGCGAGGGTGGCGAGATCGCGTCGGCCGATCGGAGTCAACGTGGTCGACCAGGCCTCGAACTGATGATCGAAGATCATCCTCTGGCGGCGAACCCCCCTGCTCGCCTGGTCGTCGAAGGTGGACTCCACGAAGAGCCGGTCCGCACGCTTCGCCAGCTCCTCGTCGGACCGGATCGTCGTGGTCCGCCGGGCATCCCGCGGCGTCGAGTCGCAGCCGGTCGCGAGGAAGAGCATGAGGGCGGAGAGGATTCCTGCTGGAAGTCTGGACATGGTCACTCCAGGTCGGTCAGTTCGAATCGACGCCCGCCAACGCTTCGAGAAGCATCAGGGTGAGGGGTCCGATCATAAGCAACAAGGTCGCGGGAAGCAGGAGAAGGACCATCGGAAAGAGGATCCGGACCGATTCCCGGTTAGCCCGTTCCTCGATCGCCTGCAGTTCCTCGTGGCGGATCGAGTCGGCGTGCGCCCCGATCGCCTGCGCGAGGTCCGTGCCGAACCGCTCGGACTGCTCGAGCAGACGCCCAAGGAAGGCGAAGTTCCCGCAACCACTTCGCTCCGCGGTCGCCTCGAACGCCTCGCCCCAGCCACGACCGATGGTGATCTCGAACCTCACGGCCCGCATCTCGGATGCGAGCTCGGGCAATCCCTCCTCCACCGCCTCGGTGACGATGGTCCAGGCCGCGGTCAGCCCCTGCCCCCCGAGAAGGGAGAGCTGGAGGAGCTCGAGCATGTACGCGAAGTCGAGGTCCAGCGTCCGGGTCCGTTGTCGAGCCCTCTCACGCAACCAGGCGAGGGGAATCCAGGCTCCGACGAGCACGCCCAACCCCATCGCGATCAGGATGAACTGGGGCCGTTCGGCAAGCACCCGACTCCCGATGAACCCGACGACACCGCCGGAGAACCCCGCAAGGACGATCGCGAGCGAGAATCGCCAACCGACCAGGTCGGGCCGGAAGCCTGCACGACGGATGAGGCGGACGAACGCGTCGGGGAGACCGGAGATCCCCTGTCGCGACGGTCCCTCGACCGGCGAGACGCGTCGGTTCACGACGAGGAGGATCGCCGCCACGGCGGGAATCACCGCGAGCAGGATGACGAGATTCACGCGACCACCCTCCCCTGGCGCGGCATCAGCTGGGTCATCCGCTGCAGCATGAACGTCCCGACGATGACCATGCCGAGCGCCACCACGAGCAACGCATGGCCGATGGGACGGTCGAAGAGGAACTCCGAGTAACCCTCGATCGTGATGCTCAGGACCGGGACGAGCACGAAGGGCGCCACCGAAAGCACGCCCCCGGCGACGCGACCGTAGGTGACGATGGACTCGCACCGCCGACGAATCCGGCCCCGCTCGAGAATGGACGACGCGAGGCGATCGCAGGTATCGGCGAGATTGCCACCCACCCGGAGATGCACGAGCAGCGCCATGCCGAACGCCCGGAGTTCCGGTCGTGAGGACTCCAGCATGACCGCCCGGATGGCATCCGCGATCGGCGCCCCGATTTCTTCTCGTCGGACGAGCTCGCGAAACACCCGACCGGACTCGCCCTCCGCATCCCGGGCGAGCATGGCCAGCATGCCCGCGAGGGGGATCCCCGCACGCAGCACCCGATTGGCCATCGCGATGGAGTCGAGGGCGTGCTGGATCTCCCGGACTTCGGCTCGACGTCGACCTCCACGTCGCAGCAGGGTCGCCAGCGTGTACCCCGCCCCGAACGCGATCGTGGCGAAGATCGCCTCACCCGTCACGGCCCAGATCGTCGCACCGAATCCCCCCACGCAGGCGGCGGGGATCAATGACCTCGCGAACGCCTTCGCATCGCCCCCCCGTCCCGGGTTGCGCCCCTCCCGTTCGCCCGGGAGCACCAGCCGCAGCCAGAGCCCCGTCACGAGAAGGAAGACGGCGATCGGGAGCAGAAGGCCCTGCCACGAACCGATCACCTCGAAGTCTCCTCGGCCCCGAGCGGGCCCGAATCGAAGATTCGATCGTCGACCTGGATCCCCTTCGCCGCGATTCGGTCGAGGAAGTCCGGACGCTCGCCGGTCGCCTCGAACTCACCCCGACCCACGCCGTCCTCGACTCCGGAGAGCCGGAACCGGTGGATCTCGACGAGGTCGACCGATCGATCGGCCGCGACCCGGACCTCCGACACCGATCCGACCACTCGACGTCCCCCGGGCAGCCGATCGAGGTGCACCACGAGATCGAGCGCGGACGCGAGATACTCGCGGATCACCGGGACCGGGGCCTCGAAACCACTCATCGCGAGCATCGATTCCAGCCTGAAGAGCGCGTCGCCCGCGGAGTTCGCGTGCAGCGTGGTCATCGAGCCGTCGTGCCCCGTGTTCATGGCCTGGAGCATGTCGAACGCCTCGCCGCCACGACACTCCCCCACGATGATGCGATCCGGACGCATTCGAAGGGCGTTTCGGACGAGGGCCCCGGGATCCACCTCGCCGACGCCCTCGAGATTGGCGGCCCGCGTCTCGAGTCGGACGACGTGCACGCCCGCGAGGCGGAGTTCCGCGGCATCCTCGATCGTGATCACTCGCTCGGTCGAGGCGATGTCACCCGACAGCGCATTCAGGAGCGTGGTCTTCCCCGAACCCGCCCCACCGGTGATCGCGATATTGAGGCGTCCCTTCACGGCGGCCGAGAGCAGTCGAGCGGTCGCGGGCGCGAGGGTCTCGAAACGCAGGAGTCGCTCGACGTCGAATGGAATCCGGGAGAATCGCCGGATGCTGACCTGCGGGCCGTCCAGGGCGAGGGGCGGAATGATGATGTTGACCCGGGCACCATCCGGCAGGCGAGCGTCCACCATCGGGCTCCGCTCGTCGAGACGTCGGCCGGCTCGACGAACGAGTCGCTGGATCACGTGCATCAGGTGCGTCTGGTCGCGGAAGGAGACGTCGACCGGGCCGAGGGTGCCGTCACGCTCGACGAAGATCCGATCGGGCGCGTTGATGAGGACGTCGGTGACCGCATCGTCCTCGAGCAGCGCATCGAGCGGACCGAGCCCGAAGGCGTCCGAGACGACGTCCGCGGCCACGCGGGCCCGGGCGGCCTCGTCGAGATCGCGACCGATCCGGTCGACGAGCTGGCGCACGCGGGTCGCCGACCGGGTGCGGAGATCCTCGTCGGCCGATTCGAGGGCGGAATCCGGGTCGAGCACCTCGATCAGTCCGGCCTGGACCTCCCGCCGGATCGCGGCGAGCCGCAACTCCTCCGAAGTTGGTTCAAGGACCTCGCCCACGTTTCGGCTCACCCTTCCTCGTCCGAGCCGCCCGCCGGGGCGATCGGCATCGGATCGGAGGCCGTTCGTCGTCGTTCGTCGGGGCGGCGCCAGGCACCCGGCCCCACGAGCTCGCCGAGACCGAGAGCCTCGAGACGCGCGATCGGACTGTTGTACGCGACGTTTCCCTCGAGTCGCCCCTCGACGAACAGCTCCCAGTCGTCGGGGACGGTGTGCAGGTCGCCGGGGACGGGTCGGACGGAGCCGTCGTCGAGCGGCTCGACGAGCTCCGCCGTGACGATCACGAGGAGCTCGGTCTGGTTCTGCTCGTAGCGAACGCTTCGAAAGACCGGGCCGAGGACGGGAAGGTCGCCCAGGAGCGGCACCCGCGAGATCCGCCCCTCCTCCGACGTCTGGAGGAGTCCGGCCATCGCGAAGGACTGGCCGTTGCCGAGCTCGACCGTCGTGCTCGAACGCCGGGTCGTCACGGCGGGCACCTGGAACCCTGCCTGCGCCAGGGCGCCGATGTCGCTGAGGTTGCTCACCTCCGGCGCCACCTCGAGACGGATCCGACCGTTCCCGAGGACTTCCGGCCGGAAGACGAGCTGCGTCCCGAAGTTCTTGTACTCGATCGTCACGGTCGCGCCGCCACCCGCATCGCTTCCCTGGACCACCGGGATCGGGAACTCGCCGCCCACGAGGAACGTCGCCTCCTCGCCGCTCGCCGCGACGAGATTGGGCTCCGCGAGCAGACGGACGTACTGGTTCTCGTCGAGCGCCTGGAGGAACACCTCGAGGTTCGCGCCGGGAACGCCGGCGAACAGCGTGGTGGTGCTCGACACGCTGCTCGGACCGAACTGGAACTGGGGGTCGGACACCGGGGCGCCGCCGCGCGGGGCGATGCTCGACCGCTGGAACGGCGTGCCGGCTCCCGGCGCCTGGAAACCACCGAAGAAGCTGCTTCCTCCGACCACCCCGCCGAAGGCGAGCTGGCGGAGCGCCGTGCGGTTCGCTTCCGCGATCCGGACTCGCAGCTGGACCTGCTGAACGCCCGGGACGCGTGTCAGGTTCACCCATCGCTGATCGAGCCGGTCCATGAAGCGTGCGACCTGTTCGGAGACCTCGACTCCGGGGAGCATGCCCCGGAGGGAGAGCATCCCGTCGATCTCCTCGACCTCGATGAACACCCCGAAGAGGCGTTGCAGCTGCCGCTCGAGGCCGTCGGTGTCGAAGCCGACCTCCAACTTCCGAGCGATGGTCCCGCCACCCTCCAGGCGGAAGACCACGTCCGTCCGCCCGGCCTGTCGTCCGATGAGCAGCACCTCGTCCGAATCCATCGGCTCGGCGTCCGCGACGGAGGGATCCACGAGGACGACCCGCTCGACCCGCTTGCCCACCGAGAGCAGCATGGACTCGCCGACGACGAGCTCGACGACCTGCGTCTCGTCCATGCCGTCGGTCACGACGGGGGTCTCGTCGCCGCGGGTCGTGGCGGGCCCGCCATGGCACGGGGCCGCGATGACGGCGGCCAGTACCGCAAGTGTCGACACGATCTTCATGCTGGTCGGTCCTCGCCCTTCGGGCCTGTCTCGATCAATCCTCGGAGCCCTCGGTGCCTTCGCGGAACCGATGAGGCTCTTCCTTCCCGTCACGGACCACCACGACCTCCCACCAGTCGGGGAGTTCAGGGGTCGGCGTCGCCGGTCTCGCCGAAGACGGCGCCGAGGGCCTCGTGCGACGACTCGTCGCCTGGCCTCCGAAGAGCGTCTCCGGGCTCACGCCGGGGCCGGCACCGGAACCGGCGTCCTCCATCGGCCGCAGCACGAGCCCGATCGTCCCTTGTTCGCTCGCGAGCTCGAGACGCTCGATCTCGCCCGGACGAACCGCCAGCGTGACCGTGATCGTCCGCGACGCGGTGCGACGGCGGCCGTCGTCCTCGATGATCGTGGAACCCCCTCCGGCGATCTCGTCGTCGACCGCAAGCACCCGTCGATCCTCGAGAATCACTCCGGTGTAGGTTCGTCGCTGCCGGCTGTCGTCGAGCACCTGCATCGTCGCGAGTACGTCGACCCGGGCTCCCGGATAGAGAATCACCTTCGAGCCGACGTCGGAAAGCGTGACGGTCGCCGCCCGGTCACCCGGCTCGAGCTGCGCCGCGATCGAGGCGCCGGTACCGGGGAGCGCGAGGTTCGTTCGCCGAAGGATCTCGCCCTTCACGCCGGAGGCGATGAGGACCCGACCCACCACGGTCCGCGGGGTCTCCACCACGTCGGCGAGCCCCTCCTCCGCCGGGACCACCTCGACCGAGAGGTCTTCGGCGACGAGCCGATGGCCGGCGGGCAGGTCCCGGGCCAGCACGGCCACGATCCGCTCGTCGGGTCCGCTCGGCGAGATCCTGCCCGAAGAGGCATCGGCGGATGGCGACGTGGAAAGTCCGGACTGGAGGACCGAGACCATGGCGGCGGCCGCGAAGGCGAGACCGAGCCCGATCACGATGATGGTCAGTTGTCGCATTCGATGCCCTCCGCTCTTGACGGTCGTCCTCGCGGCGACGAAGACACGCGTCCGCATCCGAGAAGGGCTCGCTCATCCTCCGCGACCCGCTCGGGATCACGATTCTAACCGTCGATGGGATCCTGTCACGAGAGATGCCGCGGCCGGCCCCGCATTCGGTTCGTCCAGCCCCCCCAGACCGACCTCCCACCCCGTCTAGGGCTCTCGCACCATCGCGGCGCGACCGACCAGGCTGTCGGGAAGGGGCATGAGACCACCGAGACCGAGAAGATCAACGTCCGCGTAATCGAGCACCACGCGGACCGTGACGACCTCACCGGACGGAATCGACTCCGGCACGCCGGGCTGGAACTCCACGGACGCGTTGTCGATGCCGATCGATTCGAGCGAGTCGTTGACCCGTGCGATCACGCTCGCCGCATCGGCGTCGGCGAGGGCGGCCGCCCGCGCCCCGACCCTGGCCGCGTGGTCGAGCTGGCTGCTCCGCAGGACGACCCAGCCGTACTCGATGCCCGCGGCGACCACGAGCAGGAGGATGGGCAGCCCGATCAGGAGCTCGATCGACTCGATGCCTCGGCGACACCTCGCCCGCGGGTTCTGGATGCATGGCTTCACAGGAGCGTTCCGTAGGCCTCAAGGTACCACCACCCGAGGAGTGTGCCTCCGAGAATCGCCGGGGCAAACGGGATCCATCCCTCGGGACGCTGTCCACCCTTGATCCGGCTGGCTGCGATCTCGCTCTCGGTCCGCTCGATCGGCTTCCCGCTCAGCAGCCGTCTCATCGACTGCGCGGTGCGAAGCCATCCCGTGACGACGACGATCGGAATGTCGCCGAGTCGCCCGCGAACGGCGACTCCGGTCATCGCGACGAGGAATCCGACGATGGTGACCGCGAGCGTGACCACGATGGACGCGTCGAGCCCGAGCCAGAGACCGATTCCCATCATCAGCTTGGCGTCACCCGCCCCACCGCCATGGAACGCGTACGCCCAGATGAAGAGGGCGCTGGCCGCGAGCATGCCCAGCAGCGCATCCCCGATCCCGTCCCAGCCGTCGGCGATCGGAGCGTGGATCAACCCGGCGAGGATGAGTGGGATGGTCAGCCAGTTGGGAATGCGGGTCTCGCGAATGTCGGTCACGCTCGCGACGCATCCGACCAGGCCCAGCATGATCCAGATCCAGGCCGGGGGAAGCGAGGCGATCTCGTTGGCGAGCTCTGGATCCATCGTTCGACTCGCGGGGGCGTGCTCGGGCCTCGGACGGGTCTCCGGAATCCTCTGGCCTTCCGGGGCCCTCCCGTCGATGATGTGTATCGACCAGTCACCCGCTCGCCGGCGAACAAGGATCGCAAAGACCACCAGGAAGCCCCGCTTGGCCAAGAGACGAGGCATCTCGAGCATCAAGCTTCTCGTCGGCCTGCCGGCGATCATCCTCGTCGCGTGGCTCTCGATCGAGATCGGACTTGCCTATCGCGCGGTCCAGCAGGCGACCAACGGCGCAGATGCCGCGGCCCTCGCCGCGGCCGCAAGGTTGCCGGATGGATGGGAGGCCATGCGGGAGGATGCGATCCTCGCGGCCTCCGCCAACCCGGGACCGAC
>JAYZBK010000149.1:0-3690 GCA_036339295.1 Planctomycetota bacterium | reverse complement strand
ATGAAGGCGATCCGGGGCATGGGGTCGGGGAATTCTGCCCCACTCCCGGCTTCGGGCGGTCGGGCCACCCCGACCGGGCCGCCTCGACCCCGCCGACACCGGGGTCACCGTCGCGACCGTCGTGACCGACACCCGTGAGGTCCGGGAAACGCTCCGATGCAGGGAGGCGTCGGATCGATGACACTACCTCGATGAGCAGTCGACATCGGCTTCGAGAACCAGGCGGTTCGTTCGTCCTCCCTGGATGGTGCCTGGCGCTGCTGGCGGCGGCGGCGAGCGGCTGCACCGCCACGCCGGATCCGACCCGGCTGGCGATGCACGACGCCAGGGCCACCGCTCGACTCGACTGGAACGACCTCGTCGAACGCTCGCTCGACGCCGAGGTGATCGTGATCGGCGAGGAACACGACGACGCGACCGCCCACGCCCTGCAGGCCGCGCTGGTCGCGGACCTGCTGGCCCTCGACCCGCGCACCGCCGTCAGCCTCGAGATGTTCGAACGGGACGAGCAGGAGGACGTGGACGCGTGGCTCGCCGGGGACCTGCCGACCGCGGACCTGCTCGAACGGACCGGGTCGGGCTCGTGGTACGACTGGAACTCCTTCTACCAGCCCGTGATCGATGCGGCGAAGGCCGTGGGCGCCCCGATCGTCGCCGCCAACGCTCCGCGCACCTACGTGCGCCGCGCCCGAATCGAGGGCTACGAGGCGCTCCGATCGCTTCCGCCCGAGGAGAGAGCCCTGTTCGACCTGCCCGAGACCCTCGACCAGGGGGGCTACTGGGAGCGGTTCCGGGACACCATGCGCGACCTGCGTGGCGACGAGGTGGACGAGGAGGCGATTCGTCGGACGTTCTCGAGCCAGATGGTCTGGGACGCGACGATGGCCGCGTCGATCGCGTCGGCCCTGGATCGCGGGGACGTCGACCGCGTGGTGCACCTGGTCGGGCGATTCCACGGGGACTTCGAGGGCGGCACGATCCGGGAGCTCCGCCGCCTGCGCCCCGGGGTCCGGACGTTGGTGGTCAGTTGCGTGAGCGAGGGCGAGGGACGGAGGCTCGAGGACGAGGACGTGGAGCGAGCCGACGTCGTCGTGTACACCGGCGGTTGACCTCGCCGGGCCGGAGCCGACCGGACGAGGCGATCTCCCGACCTGCTACTTGAGCAGCTTGTCGAGGTGCTTCTGGTCCTTCGCGATCTTGTAGAACTTCTCGATCTTCATCATCGACATCAGGCCGTGCAGTTCCTTGCTGAGCCCGAAGAGGATCGAATCGGCCTTCGCCTCCGACGACATCTTCCGGAAGGTCAGGCACATCCCGAGACCCATCGAGGACATGAACGTCGTGCTCGACATGTCGAGCACGAGGTGCTCGAGGGAGTCCCCCCGCGCGTTGAAGTAGGGCGCGACCTCGGTCTTGATCAGCGGTGCCTCGCGCTGGCCGATGCTCGGGCCCACCGGCTTGACGAGGAGGATGCCTCCCCTGCGGGTGATGTTCACGAGGCTGGTGGAATGCTGGTCTGGAAGGTTCGCCATGGATCTCGATCTCGAGGTGGTCTCGTCCCGGTCGGGGCATCCCGCCGTGGACTGGTGGGCCCGGCCGACGCCGCGAGGGCGAGAGTGTAGCGGAGGCGAGCGACGGGGATCGAGAAGGGATAGGTTGGAGCGATGAGCACCGATCCAACCGCTTCCCCGGATGCTGGAATCCTGATTTCCGGCGCCCGGATCGTCACGCTGGCCGGCGAGGGCGACCGGACTCCCCGTCGAGGAGCCCGACTAGGCGACCTCGGGGTCGTCGAGCGAGGCTGGATCCGCGTCGGGGAGGGCCGCATCATCGAGATCGGCGAGGGCGACGCCCCTCCGGTCACCCCGGGAACGAGCATCGTCCATGCCGACGGACGAGTCGTGATGCCCACCTTCGTGGACTGCCACACCCACGCATGCTTCGCGGGCGATCGCTCCGACGAGTTCGAGGCGCGGCTCGCCGGAGCCGACTACCTCGAGATCCTCGAGGCGGGCGGCGGGATCATGGCCACCGTCCGGGCCGTCCGCGGGGCGCCGGAGGAACTCCTCGCCGACGGCCTTGTCGGTCGGCTCGAACGCATGGCGAGGCTGGGCAGCGGCGCGATCGAGGTGAAGTCGGGCTACGGCCTGGACGTCGAGACGGAACTGAAGATGCTCCGGGCGATCCAGGCCGCCTCGGAACGAACCGACCAGCTGGTGACCCCGACCTTCCTCGGCGCGCACGCCCTCGATGCCGATGCGACCGATCCTGCCGAGGCGGTCGATCGGATCATCGACACCGCCCTGCCGGAGGCTGCCGCGGCCTTCCCCGGGATCGCCTGCGACGCCTACTGCGAGGAGTCGGCCTGGTCGCTCGCCGACTGCCGTCGGCTCTTCGAGGCGGCGATCGAGCTCGGATGCCACGTGCGCGTCCACACCGACCAGTTCAACCGTCTCGGGATGACGAGACTCGCGGTCGAGATGGGCGCTCGAAGCGTCGATCACCTCGAAGCGAGCAGCGGCGAGGACCTTCGGACCGTGGCCGCAAGCGACACCATCGGGGTCCTCCTGCCGGTGAGCGGCTTCACGCTCGACGGGCGGTACGCCGATGGACGGGAGTTCGTCGACCTGGGCGGTGCCGTGGCGATCGCGAGCAACTACAACCCGGGCTCCGCGCCGTCGCCCTCCATCCCGTTCGCGATCGCCCTTGCGTGTCGACATGCGGGCCTTCGCCCGGCCGAGGCGATCACCGCCGCCACCTGGAACGCGGCCTGCGTCCTCGACCTCCAGGACGAGATCGGATCGCTGGAGCCCGGCAAGCGAGCCGATCTCCAGCTGCTCGACACCCGCGACGAGCGTGATCTCGGACTCGAGATCGGCGGCCCCGGGCCGACCGGCGTGATGCTCGCAGGACGCTGGCACGAAACGGGTTGGAGTCGCCGAGCCGGGAATCTCGCACTTTAGGACGACCAGGGCCGAAGTCGGCCCTCCGGAGGGTCGATGAGCGAGTGCCTGCATGTCGCAGGTGCCTGTTCATTCACCCCTGCCCCCGCAGATCGGGTCGTCTTGACCCCGCCGAGAGGATTCGGCGGACGACCAGGATGCCGAGGGCCTCACGACTGGGAGACCACCTCACATGCAGTACGGCTTCAACACCTTCGGATTCGGCCCCACTTCGAACTGCTGCGGCGACTTCGAGAACTGCACCGGCCCCTGCCCGTCGGACTTCGGTCCCACGTTCAACGGCTGGAACGCCCCCTACTTCGGTGGCTACACCGGCTCGAAGGCCCCGTCCTTCGGCGGCTACACCAACTGGAACACCCCGTTCTACGGCGGCTACACCAACTGGAACAGCCCGTCCTTCGGCGGCTACACCAACTGGAACACCCCGTTCTACGGTGGCTACACCAACTGGAACACCCCGTTCTTCGGTGGCTACACCAACTGGAACACCCCGTTCTACGGTGGCTACACCAACTGGAACAGCCCGTCCTTCGGCGGCTCCGCCAACTGGAACACCCCGTTCTACGGCGGAACCCAGGCGACCCCCGGCTTCGAGGGCTTCGCCCCCGCGACGACGACCCCCGGCGGCAACCCGACGCAGAACACCGCCGGCCCCTGCTGGACCGGCTGCTACCAGACCGAAGCCGCCTGAGGCCTCGGACATCGACGAAGGATCGCGGCTCCACGG
>JAYZBK010000148.1:0-10453 GCA_036339295.1 Planctomycetota bacterium | reverse complement strand
GAACGCCCCGGTGGCGACTCGACCCGCGAGAACGACGCCCCGGTGGATCCAGCGATCGTCCGCGAGCCGCTCCTCGAGGTCCTCGATGGTCTCCATCACCGCGAGCGCATCCTCGAGCCGGGCCAGCCGCCGGGCGGCGACGCCGTCCCGGCCGAGCATGCTCTCCATCATCGCCGCGAGGTGCCTCCGAGCAAGCCCCTCGAGTCGCGGGGCCGCGTCCAGTCGACGCAGGGCCGCCCCGATGTCCGGCAGGTCGCCATCGGCGACGAGCCGGGCGGCCCGCCGGGCGAGCGCGTCATCCTCGAGGTCTCGGGCGGCGGCCATCGCGGGGCGGTGCGGGGATCAGTCCCGCGGACCGGGCTCGCCGAGATCGTCGAACGGGAGATGCTCGACCGCTCGGCGGAGGCAGAGGTAGATGCGACCGGAGGCGAGGAGGGCGAATCCGAGGACCCAGCTCCAGGCGATGACGACCACCACCTCGCCCCACCAGCCCACGATCGCGGCGGCGGTGGCCCGGGTCGCCCTGGCCTCGGCCTCGCCCGCCGCGGGCGGCGGCACCATCTCGAGCGAGGGCCAGGCCGGCAGCGACACGCGCCCCAGTCCGGAATCGAAGACCGAACCCACGGCCCCCACCGCACCGACCACCGTCGCCACGGCGACGCCCGAAACGGCGAGCCAGGTCACGATGCCCGTCACGAGGGGGGGGGCGACCAGCACGGCGAGTCGCCACGGCCGTCGGCGGACCTGGGTGACCACGCGAACGGTGAGCTCCGCCGGGTCCCCCGACTCGACGGCTCCGGCGGGGACCAGCAACGGAAGACCGACCAGCCACGCGACGAACACGAGTCCGGCGGCGAAGGAGACGACCAGCACGAGCAGCCAGCCGATCGCGACGACCACGTCGAGGCCCGGCACCAGCGCGAGCAGGCCCACGACGACGGCGATCGGCGAGAGCAGCAGGACGGCCATGATCGGGGGGAGCATCGTGGTGCCCCAGAGGCGACGCCAGTCGCCCACCGCCCAGCGAAGGCAGGAGGCGAGCGAAGGGTCGCGCTCGGTGGCGAGTCGTTCGACGTCGCCGCGGATCATCGCGCCGCCGAGGACCCCGAGCACCAGCATCGCCCACGCCCCGTAGCCGACGAGGAAGGTCCGATCGTTCCTCCACAGCGTGCCGACGGGGGCGATCACGCCGGCCACCACGCCGCGAAGCGCCGTGGAGGGCTCGAGGGCGAGGACGCCCGCGAGCGATGTCGACACGCCGTCCTGCAGCGACGCCCCGAGGAACTCGAAGGCGTTGCGTTGTCGGTAGAGGTCGACGATCGCGCGGGCCTCGGCCGGCTGGTCGGCGAAGAGGGCCTCGAGCGTGCGACCGTCGATGGGATCGACCTCCCAGCCGGTCGGCCGGTCCTCCTCCGGAAGCCCTCGCACGAGCTCCCGCAGGACGAGCTCCCCGTCGATGCCCGCGACCGGCGGGATGCGGGTCGGTGACAGCGAGTCCCAGAGCAGCCCCGTGCCCCAGAGGACGAGCACCGCGAGGAACGCGACGAACAGCCGGTCGGGGCGAAGCGCCGCCATCGAGGCCGAGGCCACGCAGCCGGCGTCATCCCGGATGGGATGCTCGAGCAGGGACTCGTCGACGGCGACGGTCACGATCGGGTTGGAGGGAGGTTGCGACACGCGTGCATGGTATCGGTCCCCTCCGCCGCCGCGCCGGGACCCCTAGTCGACCGACGCGGAATCGAACCGAACCCCCGCCCCGCCGCGTTCGACACCTTCTGCCGCGTCCAGGAGGATCCAGGCGGACAACGGGTCGATCGCGGAACGGGCGTGTCCCGCGGCCTCGACCGCGTGGATCATGGACGCGGCGTAGTCCGAGGCCTCGACCCAGGGGGCCCCGAGTTCGAGCACGGCGTGAACCCCCCACGGTCGCGTGGTGGCGTTGTCGGGCTGGGTCCGCTCCAGGTGCCAGCGGACGGCTCGTGCCAGTCGATCCCTCGTGGCCGGGACGTGGTCGGCCTCGGCCGGCGCGTGCAGGAGCAGCCGCCACGCCGCATGAAGGACCGAAAGCTCGCACTCGACCCAGACCTCGACGGCCAGGTCGGTCCGCGGCGCGATCATCGGCGACGACGACGGATCGGGACGAGGATCGAGGATCTCGACGAGGGCCCCGGTCGCCGATGGATCGAGCGGATGCATCGCGGCCTCCCAGGCCGCGATCGACGGATCGTCCGCCGCGAACGGGACGAGGGGCGGAGGGCCGTCCCGATCGACCTCGCCGGGGAAGATGAGGGCAACCTGTCGAAACAGGGTCGCCCACGTGCTTCGAAGTGCGAAATCCGGCCTTGATCGCATGGGAGGAGGCTCCGAAGTCGGGGAATGCCTTGCCCGATCACGATCCGAGCCTAGTCTAGAGGACATGAAGGAGCGTCCGAGACCAACGCGAACCGTGGAGGTGCACCGCTGCCCGAGCTGCGGCTTCGCCCCCGGCCTGCTGCAGGATTCGGGCGAACCCCACCCCGCGCCGACCCACTGCGTGATCTGCGACTGCCCGCTCTTCCCGCCCGAGCCCGAACCGATCGCGACCGCCGAGAGCGGGCTCGAGTCGGCGTGGCTCGCCTGGCTCGAGGCGCGGCGGATCGAACGCTGGATCTGGTTCGTCTTCATGATCGGCCTCGCCCTCGCCGCGACGATCGGTCTCGTCCGCGGCGGGTGACGACCCCGGTGGTCGGGTACCTTCGGGTGATGAGCACCTCCGACCCCGACGTCGTCCACAACGTCCTCGATCACGTCCGCGCCGACTTCGACCAGTCGATCCGACGGCTCGAGGAGATCCTCCGGATCCCTTCGGTCAGCACGGATCCCGCCCACGACCCCGACATGGCGAAGGCGGCGGACTGGTTCGTGTCCACGTTCGAATCCATGGGCTTCGAGGCCGAGGCGGTCGGGACCGATGGTCATCCCGTGGTCCTCGCCCACCGACCCGGCCCCGAAGGCGCCCCCACCGTCCTCTACTACGGCCACTACGACGTCCAGCCCGCCGATCCCGTCGAGCTCTGGGACTCGCCCCCGTTCGAGCCGTCGATCGTCGACACGCCGGACGGCGGTCGCATCGTGGCGCGAGGCGCCGTGGACGACAAGGGCCAGGTGATGTGCTTCGTCGAGGCCTTTCGAGCGTGGCACGAGACGACCGGATCGCTGCCCGTCGGGGTGACCGTCATGCTCGAGGGCGAGGAGGAGTCGGGATCCCCGAGCCTCGAGGCGTTCCTCGACTCCTGCCACGACCGGCTCGCCGCGGATGTCTGCGTCGTCTCCGACACCGGGATGTGGGATGCGAAGACCCCGGCCATCACGACCATGCTGCGAGGGATGTGCTACCTCGAGGCCGAGGTCCGGGGGCCCGGACACGATCTCCACTCCGGGATGTACGGCGGGGCGGTCGCGAACCCCGCAAACGTGCTGTCGAGGATCATCGCCTCCATGCACGACGAGACGGGGCGAGTCACGATTCCCGGCTTCTACGACGGCGTCGAGGAACCTCCCGGCGACGTGCTCGACCGGTGGCGGACCCTCGGATTCGACGAAGCCGCGTTCCTCGGGAGCGCCGCGGTCTCGGGCGCGAACGGCGGCGAGACCGACCGCTCCGTGCTCGAGCGGACGTGGTCGCGTCCGACCCTCGACGTCAACGGCATGTCGAGCGGCTACACCGGCGCGGGCGCGAAGACGATCATCCCCTCGACCGCCTCGGCGAAGATCAGCTGTCGACTGGTGCCCGGGCAGGATCCCGAGCAGATCGAGGCCAGCCTTCGATCCTTCATCGAGTCCAGCCTGCCGGCGTGCCACTCCGTGACGTTCCAGTCGCACGGGGCGAATCCCGCGGTCGTGGTTCCGGCCGACAGTCCCTGGCTCGCCGCCGCGACCGAGGGCCTCTCCCTGGCATACGACACCCCCGCGGCCCTGATCGGGACCGGAGGGAGCATCCCCGCGGTCGGGGAGATCCAGGAGCGACTCGGGGTCGATGCCCTGCTCGTGGGATTCGGCCTGGATGACGACCGCGTCCACAGTCCGAACGAGAAGTTCGACCTGCAGTGCTACCGGGGCGGCATCCTCAGCCACGCCGCGATGCTCGCCGCCTTCGCGGTCCCCCGCTAGGCCCTTCGGCCGGGCTCCCGGGAGTCGCCCCGGGCCGCCTTCGCGTCGGCCCGTGGATCGGCGGTCCCGGAGGCTCGAATCGCCTCGGCCGCCCGGCGGACGTTCGCGGAGCGGATCGCGTGGTCGCACTGGCTGGCGACCCGGAACGACACCGCCGCGAGGACGAAGAGCGTCCCGAGGACGGTGGCGAGGACGATGACGAACAGTGGTTCCATGACGGAGTCATCGTCCGGGTCGGGGTCGGACTGAAGCGACGTGGGCGTCCCGCCGACGAGAAGCGGAACGGGGATTCGACGTCGCCCCGGCCACTACACTGCTGGAGCCATGACCGGCACCGAACCGCCAAGCCGATCCCCGGGCCCGCGAACGTCCCCGCGACGCTTCCGCATCGCTTCGGCGATCGCGGTCGCGTTCGCCCTCGTCCTGCTCGCCCCGACGATCGCCGAGGCCCAGACCACCATCGACATGGACCGGTTCGGATTCGGGAACGCCTTCCGGCCGGGCGGCCCCGTCGCGATGCGGCTCGTCGTCCGGAGCGACCTGGACGAAGCCGTCCCCGGGCTGATCCAGTGGGAGATCCCGAATCCCGACGGCGACGTCACGACCAACACCCGCCGGGTCGAGATTCCCGGCCGGGGCGGGGAGATCGCGACCTGGCTGATCGGCGACCTGCCCTCGGCCGCCAACCCCGCGGACGTCGCGAAGGAACCCTGGCTGGTCCGGATCTTCGAGTACCGGGACGGTGCCCGCGTGAGGGAGATCGCCTCCGCCCGGGTCGACCCGACGTCGGCGCAGGCGAAGGCGGTGTCGCAGGACGAGGACCTCGTCGTCGTGATCGGCCCGAACCCCGCGGGCCTCGACGGCTACGGTCCGCTCGCGGGGGGCCCTCGCCCGGGCCTCAACGAGATGACCGTCACCATCGACGGCGTCGAACCCGGCGACATCCCCGATCATTGGGCCGGGCTCGAAGCCTGCAGCACGATCGTGTGGGCGGCGAACGACCCCCGGTACTCGCCCTCCCTCATCCGCAACAAGCCGTCCACCCGCCGGGCCCTGCGCGACTGGCTCCGACGTGGCGGCCACCTCGTGATCCTCCTGCCCGCCAGTGGGGATCCCTGGCAGCTCGGCGAGGACCGGAACGTGCTCGGCGACCTGCTCTCGGATCTCGCGCCGGAACGCGAGACGGACTACCCGCTCTCGCAGGCCCTGCCCGCCCTGTCCGACACGCCGGACCTCCGACGACCGGACGCGAGCATCACGCTCCGGCGGTTCGATCCGGAGACGCTCGGCCCGAACTGGAGACCACTCGCGGGCTTCCGTCCGTACGCCCCCGCCTTCGATGCGAGCCGCGTGCCGATCCCGGAGGGGACCTCCGATGCCGGCCGTCGGGTGCTCGTCGACCAGGCCCGCGCCGCCTGGCCGCCCCCGCCCGCCCCGATCGTGCATGCGGTCCGCCGCGACGTCGACCACGGGACGCTCGACGTGATCGGCATCGACGTCAGCGATCCCGACCTCCGCGTCCAGCAGGCCAGCCTCCTCCCGAAGGCCTGGATCTTCTGGAACCCGATCCTCGGCCGGAGCCCGTTCACCGTGAACGGCGAGGCGGTCCGCCAGCTCCGGGAGGACCGAAGGCTCCAGCAGACCACGATCGATGCGATCGACTCCAACCTGGTCTCGCCGTTCATCGCCCTCACCGGCGCCGCCGCGAGCGGCGTGGGCATCGGCCTGCTCCTCTTCGCGGCCTACTGGCTGCTCGCCGGTCCGGTCGGATTCGCCATCCTGAAGAGGACGGGGAAGCAGCGGCACGCCTGGTCCGTCTTCTGCCTCGTCGGGCTCGTCTTCGCGGTCGTGGCCTGGCTGCTGGGCGCCGTCACGGTCGGAGGCGGACGGGAACTGCAGCACCTCACCGTGCTCACCCACGTCTACGGGGCGGAGGACGACGCCGACACGCCGGTGCTCGATCACGCGACCTGCTGGTTCTCCACCCGCCTCGCGGGATACGGCAGGAACGAGGTCGCCGTCGGGGACGGCGGGCGGGCGGATCTCCTCGCCCACTTCTCCCCCCCGCCCCCGGCGAGCCAGAGACAGTTCCTCGACAACACGCGATACGACCGTCCGTTCGACGATCGCAGCCGGATGGCCAGTCCGTCGCGGGCGACGAGCGCCGAGTTCGTCGCCGACTGGGTCGGACGACCGCTGGCGGCCGAGGATCTCTGGAACTCAACGATCAAGGTCGACCCCGATCATCCGGTCGAGGTGGCCTTCGACCGCGCCTCGGGCCTGACCGTCCGGGGTCGACTGCTCAACGGCACCGGGGCCACCCTCGAGGACGTCACGCTCGTCGTCGTCGTCTCCGATCGCACCGCGCCGTTGCCGCCGGGGCCGACGACGCTTCCGGAACTGGCGGGCACCATCACCACCGGGGTCCCCCCCAATCTCGGGATCGCCGTGTCCTTCGACACCTGGGAGCCGGGCGAGTCGGTGGATCTCGCCCGGGCGATCGGGGGCACGCGACTGGTCACCACCTACGGCCAGCGAAACTCCTTCCGGGCCGAACTGGACCGGATCTTCCAATCGAGGACCGCCCGGGAACAGGTCGCCCAGCAGCTGGTCGACGACGTCCCGACGATGTCGGAGCGGCGTCGCTCGCTCAACGCCCTCTCGCTCTTCGGCGTCCTGCCCGACCCACGCATCGTCGTCGAGCGCGACTCCGTCGGTCGAGTCTCCCGGTTCGTGCGGCGATCCGCCCGGTCGATCGACCTCTCCCGCCGCCTCGGCGAGCCGAACCTGATCCTCACGGCCTTCGCGGAGGGCGTACCCTGCCCGGTCCCGATCGAGATCGACGGGGAGGAACGCGACGGGACCGGGACCGTCATGCTCCGCTGGATCCACCCGCTCCCGGTCGACGTGGAGGCGCTCGTCCCGCCGCGAGACGAGCGGTTCGATCCACCGACCGAGGACGGTTCGCCCGTCGCTGCACGAACCGCTCGCGCCCGCACCGAGTCCGGAGGGAGCTCCCGATGGCGATGATCGAGACGATCAACCTCACGAAGAAGTACGGCGAACTGGTGGCGCTGGACAACCTGAACCTCGTGGTCGAGGAAGGTGCCTGCCTCGGGTTCATCGGCCCGAACGGGGCGGGCAAGACGACGACGATCAAGATCCTCGCGACGCTGCTCAAGCCGACCTGGGGGGAGGCGAGGGTCGACGGACACGTCGTCGGATACCAGAACCACCTCATCCGCCCGATCATCGGCTACGTCCCCGACTTCCTCGGCGCGTACGAGGACATGCTCGTGGTCGAGTACCTCGAGTTCTTCGCGGCCTGCTACGGACTGCACGGCGACAAGCGGCGGAAGGTCGTCGGGGACGTCCTCGACCTGACCGAACTGGCCTACAAGGCGAAGAGCGAGGTCAACGGCCTGAGTCGCGGCATGCAGCAGCGACTCTCGGTCGCCCGCGTCCTCCTCCACGACCCCAAGGTGCTCCTGATGGACGAGCCCGCCTCGGGCCTCGACCCCCGGGCTCGCATCGAGATCCGGGAGCTCCTGAAGGAGCTTCGAAGGATGGGCAAGACCATCATCATCAGCTCGCACATCCTTCACGAGCTGGCGGAGCTCTGCAACGCGGTGGCGATCGTCGAGAAGGGCCAGCTCCTCTTCAACGGGACGGTGGCCGAGATCATGCGTCGAGCCGGAACGGGACGGGTGGTCCAGGTCCGGGTGGACGACCGGGCGACCGAGGCCGCCGAACTCCTGCGGGGCGTCAAGGGCATCGCCTCGGTCGACGTCTCCCAGACCGAGGCGGGACCGCGGATCGACATCGACCTCGATCCCGAGCACGGCATGCCGGTGAGCGAGATCCCCAGCCGCCTGATCGCCCAGGGCTACCGCGTCGCGGCGATGCAGCAGGAGCAGGTCAACCTCGAGACGGCGTTCATGCGACTCACCAAGGGCATCGTGTCGTGACGGCCACCCCCACGGTGCTCGTGGTCGCGGATCCCGATCGCGATGGGGTCGCGTCGATCCTCGACCGGGTGGAGACCGCCCTCGAGAGCGAGGGCGCGAACCTCGCGAGGATCCGGCCTTCGGCCCCGGTCCCCGACCTCCGGGAGTCCCCTCCGATCGCCGCGGTGGTGCTCGGCGGGGATGGCACGATCCTCTCCGAGGCACGTCGCCTCGCCCCGCTGGACCTTCCGATCGCCGGCGTGAACGTCGGGCGCCTGGGCTTCCTCGCCGGGCTGGACACCGAGGGCTTCTCCTCCGCCGCCGCCCGCCTCGTCGCGGGTGATGCCCCCATCCTCGAACGCATGATGCTGGAGGTCCGGGTCGAGCGGGCGGGAGGCGAGGTCGACGACTGGAGCCTTCTCCTGAACGACGGCGTGGTGACGGCGGGCGAGCCGTTCCGGATGATCGAACTCCGAGTCGACTTCGGCGAACACGAGGGTCCGACGCTCTCCGGGGACGGCGTGATCGTCTCCACGCCGACCGGGAGCACGGCCTACAACGCGAGCGCCGGTGGCCCGATCGTGCATCCCGGTTGCGAGGCGGTCGTGCTCACGCCGCTCGCCGTCCACAGCCTGGCCTTCCGACCGGTGGTCGCGACGGCGGACGAGGCCCCGTCGATCCACGTCATCCGCGCAAACGCCGGCACCACCCTCGTGATCGACGGCCAGCTCACGCGGCGCCTCGCGCCCGGCGATACGGTGCGGTTCCGGCGCAGCCGCCACCGGCTCCGGCTCGTCCACGACGAGTCGTCCGACTTCTGGCAGACCGTCGTGCACAAGATGCGGTGGGCGACCGGCCCCACCTACCGAGACCCCTGACTCCTCACGAATTCCACGCCCGGACCGAAGCCGAACCCATGATCGACCTCAAGGACCTCCGAGAGAACCCCGACCGCTACCGCGATGGTGCCGCCGCCAAGAACTCGGCGATCGACATCGACCGGGTCCTCGCGCTGGACACGGAGCGTCGAAGGCTCCAGTCCGAGCAGGAGGAGGCCCGGGCCGAGCAGAAGCGGATCGGCAAGGAGTCCGGTCCCCAGATCGGGCGACTCAAGGGAAGCCTGAAGTCCGCCGAGGGCGACGATCGGGCCCGGATCGAGGCCGAGATCGCCGAGCTCGAGAAGCGACCCACCGCCCTCAAGGACCGGATCCAGATGCTCGACGCGGAGATCGGCGCGATCGATCCGAAGTTCCAGGAGCTCCTGCTGGCGATCCCCCAGCCCCCCGCTCCCGAGGTTCCGCTCGGCAAGGGCAGCGACGACAACGTCGAGATCCGCCAGTGGCACCCCGACGGCTTCGACCCGACGCGCCCGTTCGCGGACCAACGGGGCTTCGCACCGAGGACCCACCTCGAACTGGTCGACCAGCTCGGCCTCGTGGACTTCGAGCGGGGCGTGAAGATGGCGGGGAGCCGGCACTACGTGCTCACCGGTGCGGGCATGCGGCTCCACCAGGCGATCCTCCGGTACGCCTTCGACTTCATGACGGTCGAGCAGGGCTTCACCGCGATGTCGGTGCCGGTGATCGTGAAGGAGGAGTGCATGGAGGGCACCGGGTTCTTCCCGGGCGGCCGCGACCAGGCGTACCACATCGAGGAGTCGAAGCGAGGCAGCGGCCACGACATGTACCTCACGGGGACGGGCGAGGTCGGTCTCATGGGCCGGCACGAGGACGAGATCCTCGCGGCCGATCGACTGCCCCTCACCTACACGACGGTGTCGACGTGCTTCAGGCGCGAGGCCGGCGCGGCCGGCAAGGACACCGCGGGCCTCTACCGGATCCACCAGTTCGACAAGGTCGAGCAGGTGGTGATCTGCAGGGCCGATGCCGCGGAACAGAAGACGTGGCACGAGCGGATGATCGGCTTCGTCGAGGCGATCCTCCAGTCGCTCGATCTTCCGTATCGACTGCTCCAGTGCTGCACCGGCGACCTCGGGCAGAAGAACGAGGACATGATCGACGTCGAGTGCTGGATGCCCGGTCGCGGCGCGGACGGTGCGGACGGCCGACCGGTCGGTGACTGGGGAGAGACCCACTCCGCGAGTCGCCTCGCGGACTTCCAGTGCCGCCGCCTGAACCTCCGCTACCGCGACCCCGATACGAAGAAGACCGTCTTCGCATACTCGCTCAACAACACCGTCGCCGCCAGCCCGCGGATCCTCATCCCGATCCTCGAGATCCACCAGCAGGCCGACGGCAGCGTGTCGATCCCCGAACCCCTCCGACCCTACATGGGCGGCATGGACGTGATCCGACCCGCCTGAGCGTCAGTCGTCGTTCGACTCGGAACGATCCGGC
>JAYZBK010000147.1:0-8629 GCA_036339295.1 Planctomycetota bacterium | reverse complement strand
TGGGTTCCTTGGCCTTGTTCGTTCAATCGGGTCCGCGGCTCGATCACGGGGCGGCGTTGATCGCGTTGTTCATGCGCACGATGACCTGGTCCGTGATGTCGACGGTCCGGTTGGCGAACAGGATGCGTCGGTTCGTGATCTGCTCGATGACCTGCTGCTGGAGGGGCACCTGCGTGCCCGGGGTGGTGGAGATCTCGCCGATCGAGTCGTTGACCATGACGAGCTCGAAGCCCTCGGCCTCGGCCCCCCGGGCGGTCTCGCGGCGGAGGTTCCGGTAGATGCTCCGCCACTTGAGCGACTCCTCGCGGTCCACCTCGGCACTCTTCACCGTGGCCCACTGCTCGAACCGAAGCTGCATCAACGCGACCTCGTCGCGGATCCGCTGGCGGGACTCGGTGTCCGTGGCCTGCTCGCTCTCGGCGAGGCGGCGTTCCATCGCGGCCTGTCGCCCGGCCGCCTCCTCCTGGACGGAGGCTCGCAGGGCCTCGATCCGCATGTCCCAGTTCGCACGCTCGTCGATCTGCTCGAAGACCCTGGCCACGTTCACGACCGCGACGGGGGCGTCGGCGGCGAGCATGCCGAGGGGCCGGGACGCATCGACTCGAAGGACCTGCACCAGCAGGACCAGGGCGACGGCGAGGCCGCAGGAGGCGACGAGGTTCGGGAGCGAGACGATCCGGGGGCGTGGGGCGTCGGACATTCGACGAGTTCCAGGGGGGGGCGAAGGGATCGCGGAATTGTACGAGATCGGGGCTCCGGAAGCCGGGCGCGGGGAGGCTAGAACGGCAGCTCGGCGCTGAAGCTGAACGTCTGCCTCTGGTCGCCTTCCTGCTCCACCAGCGGGAATCCGAAGTCGAAGGCCAGTGGAGCCGGCCCAAGGGCGTCGAGGTAGAGGCGGATGCCCAGGCCCACGGAGACCCGATAGTCGTCGAATCCGGGCGTGGTGGTGACGGTGCCCGAGTCGACGAACGCCACGCCGGAGATGCTGTTTCCCACGATCGGGACCTCGTACTGGGCTCCCGCGAAGAACAGCCAGTCGCCGCCGATCGGCTCGGGCGAGATCGTCGCCCCGGAGATCGAGGTGGTGCTCTTGGGGCTCACCGTCCGGAAGGCGAATCCGCGGAAGCTCCGGCCGCCGAGGTAGTACCGGTCGAAGGTGGGGGCCTCGCCTCCGAAGATCCAGCCGACTTCCGATCGCAGCTTGAGGATCTGCTTCCGTCCGAGGAAGTCCTCGTAGATCTTGACGAAGCTCGTCAGTTCCGCGTCGATCTGCCAGAAGTCGACGTCACCGATGATCGGGATGGTCTTGCCGAACCCGAGCGACACGACGGAGCCCTTGGACGGGCGGAAGGTGTCGTCGAGGGTCGTCCGGCGGAGACTGCCACCGAGGTCGGCGTAGAGATCGGGGCCGCGGTCCTCGTAGACCTCGATCGTCGTCGAGGCGTCGAAGTTCGAGAGCTTGACCCGCTGCACGCCGAGCGTGGCATTGCCGACCCAGACGTCGCCGAGCCGCTGGCCGATGGTGCCGTTGACCGCGAGTCGCTCCTCGTCGTACTGCTGGTAGATCCGGGTTCGGTAGAACCCGCTGACCTGTCCGGAGACGTCGGATTCGAAGAGATGCGGCTCGGAGAGCGAGACGCTGTAGAGGCTCACCTCGTTGCCCGGGGCCAGCGTGATGTCGAACGACTGCCCACCGCCTCGGAAGGCCCGGCCCGAGACGAGCTCCTCGACGCTGAGGGGCAGGTCGGCGATGTCGAAGTTCTGCTGGCGGAAAGAGAACTCACCGAAGATGCCGGTGTCGGAGCCGAGGCCGGCGCCGAAGTTGAACGAACCGGTGTTCCGTTCCTTGATCTCGACGATGATGTCGCGAACCTCCGGCTCGTCGACGTCGGGCTGCTGGATGGCGACCCGGACGTCGTTGAAGAGCCGGGTGGCCTGGATCCGTCGCTCCGCCAGTTCGAGCTCCGTCGCGTCGAGCGGGCGGGCCGGCCTCACCCGGATGAGCCTCCGGATGACCTTGTCCTTGGTCAGGAAGTTTCCCTGGATCGAGACGAGACCGGTGGTCGACCGCCGCCCCTCGTTGATGGCCACGAGAAGGTCGAGCTCCGGCTCCTCGCCGACCCGGATGCCTCGAGCGGTGACCTGCACGTCGACGAAGCCCATCCTGCGATAGGCGTTCCTGACCGCTTCGACGGTCTTGTCGACGCTGGGCTTCAGGTAGGGGGCGCCGGGTCGGATGACCGCGAGCGAGAGCAGCTGTTCGCTCGTGAACACCTCGAGGGGCGAGTCGGGGCCGCCGAGCGACGTGATCTCGATCTGCCTCAGCCGGTACTGGCGTCCCTCCTCGATCACGAAGACGACCTTCGCCTCCTTCGAGTCGGGGCTGAGCATCACGCGGTGATCGACCCGGACGTCGACCCAGCCTCGATCCTTGTAGAAGGCGTCGAGCGTCGCCACGTCGTCGATCAGTCGGTTGGGATCGAGCTCGCCCTTGCGGAAGAACACGATCGCCGGCTTGGTCTCGATCTGGGACCCGAGCTCGTTCGCGGGGAAGCTCCGATTCCCCACGAACTCGATCTCGCGGATCCGCACCCGGGGACCCTCGACGATCACGAAGATCAGGATGCCGGCGTCCTCGAGTCGGGATTCGTCGACGCGGACCTCGGCGAGGTAGTGCCCCTTGGTCCGGTAGAGCTCCTTGATCCGGATGAGGGCCTGTTCGACGAGGAAGTCGTCCCTCGGTCCCCCGGAATACAGCGGGATCTCGGATCGGAGCTCCTGGTCGGAGACCACCGAGTTGCCGACGGTCTGCACCTCCCGGATGAGGGCCTGCTCGACGACCCGGAACACGACCTTCACGCTGCCATCAGCCTCGAGCACCGCTTCGGCGGTCACGGTCTCGAACTGGCCGAGGCGGTAGAGCGTGGCGACGTCCTCGCGGACGGCGCTCGACACGAACGGCTGGCCGCTCGCCGTCCGCAGGTTGTTTCGAACCAGTCGTTCGTCGACGCGGTCGAGACCGCGAATCTCGACCTCGGAGATCGGACGGTCCGCGTAGGTCTCGTCCTCGATCGAATCCTGGAACGGTCCGGCGACGAGGCCGGGCGAGCCGATCGACACGACGAGGAGGGCGATCAGCGTCCGGAGGTGCCGGAGGAGGATCGAGGCCTGGTTCCTCGGCGGCCGCGATGTCCCGACGGGACGGACCGGACGCCGGGAATCGGCCGGCGGGGGAGTCGAGGAATCGCATCGCATCGCGCGATGAGGATACCTCGACGGGGTCGATCGACGGGGGTGGTCCCGGGTCGAACCCCGGGGCCGCGTCAGATCGCGGCGGCGAGCATCAGGCCGATCGCGGCCCCGATCATCGCCAGTCGAAACAGGGTCGACCGCTCGGTGGTGGAATCGTTGCGGTTGGTGCTGGACATGTGTGCCTCCCGCTCCATCACTTCCTGGATCCCGAACCTCGCGGTCCGGTCCTTGAAGGTCGAATCCAGCCCGGCGGAGGCAAGTCCCTCGGCGGGGACGGGGCCCGGCGGGACCCGCACAGCCGCTACGACCCGAACCCCCGCTCCCGGTGGCGGGAGGGCCGGAGGCGAACTACCGTGAGGGGATGACCGACACCGCCGCCCTCCAGCAGTCGCCGCTTCACGCGTTCCACGTCGAGCATGGGGCGAAACTCGTCCCGTACGCCGGCTGGGAGCTGCCGCTCCACTACGGCTCGATCGCCGACGAGCATCTCTGGACCCGCAGCAGCGGGGGCCTCTTCGACGTCTCGCACATGGGTCGGCTCCGGGTCTCGGGTCGGCACGCCCGCCGGTTCCTCGACCGTGTCTGCACGCGGCTGATCCGGGGGATGGAGCCGGGGCAGTGCCGCTACTCGCTGGTCTGCAACGAGTCGGGCGGATGCCTCGACGACGTCCTCGTCTACTGCTTCGCGGTCGACGACTACATGGTCGTCTGCAACGGCGCGAATCGAACGAAGATCGTCGAGCACTTCCAGCGGGTGAAGGCGGAGGAGGGGCTCGAGTTCAAGCTCGACGACCAGACGACCTCGACCTGCATGGTGGCGATCCAGGGCCCCAGGGTGATGGACCTGATCGGGGGCGTTTCGCGGGAGGTCCCCACCCTCAAGCGATACCGATTCACCGTCAAGAACGTGCTCGTGATGAAGATCATCGTCAGCCGGACGGGCTACACCGGCGAGGACGGGGTCGAGGTGATCCTGTCCTCCGGCTTCGCCCGTCAGGCCCTCGGGATGATGCTGAAGGACGTCGGCGGCGAGGACGCCATCGTCCGACCCGTCGGGCTGGGCGCCAGGGACAGCCTTCGCATGGAGGCCGGCATGCCGCTCTACGGGCACGAGCTCGACGAGACGATCGATCCGATCTCCGCCGGGCTCGCATTCGGCGTGAAGGTCGACAAGGGCGAGTCCGACGAGCAGGAGGGACGCTTCATCGGGCAGGACGCGATCCAGAAGATCGCCTCGGACGGGCCGGCAACTCGCCTGGTCGGTCTGGTGCTCGAGGGACGGAGAAGCCCGAGGCAGGGCATGGAGGTCCGTCACGAGGGAGAACCGGTCGGCAAGGTCACCAGCGGATGCCCCAGCCCCACCCTCGGCCATCCCATCGCCATGGCGTACGTGCCCTCGGCGCTCTCGACGCCCGGCACCACCCTCGAGATCGATCTCGGGGGCGGGACCCCGGCCACGGTGGCGGCGCTGCCGTTCTACAAGCGGTAGCGGACCGGGTTCGGGGCCCGAATCATCCCGGAAGGACCAGCAGCGAAGAAGAAAGGGCCCGCCTCCATGGAGGCGGGCCCTTCGATTCATCGTGGTCCTCGATCCGGGAGGGATCGATCATGCTCGCTGGCGTTGTCCGATGCGGACGACCCGTGAGCCGCGGCCGGCGGTCGGTTCGTCGTCCCGGGCGAATCGTCCGGGGCGATCGTCCATCATCTGGTCCTGGAGCCGGCTGAGCGCCTCCATCTCGATCTGCCTGACTCGTTCCCGGGTCAGGCCGACCTCTCGACCGATCTCCTTGAGCGTCAGCGGCGGCTGGCCCTCGAGTCCGAATCGCAGTCGGAGGACGCGGGCATCGCGCTCGTCGATCGAGTCGAGGAGACGGAGGACCATGTCGAGTTCCTCGCGTCGTTCGACCGGCACGTCCGGGGTCGTGTGGCGCGAGTCGGTGCAGAGCTCCGCGAAGTCCGCGGCCTCTCCGTCCCGACCGGTCGGCGCCTGGTTGCTGGAGGCAACGGCCTTCATCGCCCGCAGGATGGCACTGACCTTCCGCTCGGGGATGTCGAGGGCCTGGCACAGTTCGGCGTTGTTCGGCGTCCGGCCCAGCTCCTCCGTCAGCCTTGCGGTGGCGTGACGCCACTTGCCGATCAGGTCGACCATGTAGGCGGGGATGTGGATCGGCTGGGACGCGTTGACCAGCATCCGCTTGATGGACTGCTTGATCCACCAGGAGGCGTAGGTGCTGAAACGTGCGCCTTGTGCGGGATCGAACCCCTCGACGGCGCGGATGAGACCGATGTTGCCTTCCTCGATCAGGTCGAGGAGCGTCAGTCCGCGGTTCGAGTAGTTCTTGGCGATCGCGATGACGAGGCGGAGATTCGAGCGGATCATTCGATCCTTCGACTCCATGCAACCATCGTTCACGATCCGCCAACCGAGCACCCTCTCCTCGACGGGCGTGAGGAGCGGGATGTCGTGGATTTCGCGCAGGTACAACTGCAGTTCGGTCTGTACAGCGTTCTTGGGCATGGTCCCTTTAACCTCTTTCGCCGGACACACTCCATGTCCGGCCTACCTCCGTGTTGGCTCGAGGGGGAGCTCCCTCGAAACACGCTGTGATCCCTTGGCGGTTCTCGGCCCTCCCAGACCTCGAACCAGGATCGTGTCCCTCCCAGGACACCCTCATTGTAGATGCCGGTTTCCGCGACTCAAGGCCCTGTTTCCCAGAAGTCGACCGACATGGGGGCTCTGGTCTGCCGCGGGGTGGTCGAGTGGCTCGAAAACCCCGTTTCTTTCCTCTCCAAGGCTGTTCTCGGCGATCGGCGGGCGGACCTCGACCCGGTCAAGAAGTTTCGATGAACTCCAGTGGGAAGCCCGGCCCGGAATGTCGTCAGATCCGGATCCGCACGAACCACCGGTACCATTTCGACGTCCGTAAACCACCGTCCCCCGGGCTGGAGGTCGTTTGAAGGGTGATCTGACACCATGGCTGCAGGAGTGGCCCTTCGATCCGGACGGCGTCAACGTCCGGTTCGCGGCGGGGGCGGACGACCGGCCGCTGGTCCAGGTCCGGCTCGAGCTCGGGATCCTCCAGATGGAGCGGGATGGCCGCCCGGACGGCGCTCCGGACGAGCTGGAGCGGATCGAGGCGATGATCGCGGCCTCCGATGCCGCGGTGATCGGGCCGGAGGATGCCGCGTCCCTCCGAAGCGAGGCGGTGCTCGTGCACCAGCGATACGTGGCCCTGCTCTCCCTCGAGGCGTACGACCTCGTCGTTCGCGACACGGCTCGGAATCTCCGCGTCTTCGACCTCTGCCGTGATCGTGCCAGCGAGCCCTCCGATCGGACGGTCCTCGAGCAGTTCCGGGCCCAGGTCGTCGCGACCCGGGCGCGGGCGGCCGCCCTGCTGGAGCTCCGGGCGGGTCGGCCCGGCGAGGCGAGGCGATGTCTCGACGAGGCCATCCAGGAGATCCGAAGGGACCTGCCCCGGGACACGCCGGAACCACCCGAGGTGGTCATGCTGGAGGGCATGCGGGACGTGCTCCAGCCGAAGCTGCCCAGCAGCCAGCGACACGAGCTCGATCGACGATTGAAGGCGGCCCTCGAGGCGGAGAACTACGAACTCGCCGCCATCCTCCGGGACGAGATCCGGCAGCTCCCCTGAGCGAGGGCGTCAGCCGGCGCGGCGACGAGCCTCCTCGATCGCCGGGCCGAGCGCGCGGAACCGGCGTTCGAAGTCGGGGCCGCCTCGATCCGGGAACTCGCGCTCGAGTCGCTGCAGCCGGGCCGCGATGCGATCGAGGTCGCGTCCGAGCGCCACGAGGATCTCGAGTTCCTCGAGCGTCGCCCGCCACCACCACGCCGATCCTCGGGACGAGCCGTTGGTGATCCGTCGGAGATCCTTGATCGCCGCCCCGGCGTCACCGATCTCGGGCGTGCTGCGGCTTCGACCGGTGGACTCGAGCCTCCCGCCGAGCATGACCGCCCGCAGGTGGAGGGACTCCGTCGCTCCCGGGTGCGACTCGAGGATCGAGTCGACCAGGCGCATGGCCTCGGCTCGACGGCCGGACGCGGCGAGAAGCCAGGCGATGCCGTTGGCGTTCTTCGGATCCCGGCGGCCGGAGGCGATCGCCCCCTCGAGATCGAACGGGGTCGCCGCCAGCGCCCGTCCGGCGAGCTGCCCCGCGGCGGCGCGGTCGTCCCGATCGAGCGCCTCGAGCACCGGGTCGACGAGGCCGGCGAGGATCCGGGCGCTGATGGCCGCCGAGGCACCCGGCGAGAGCGCGTCGAGCTCGTCGAGCATCTGGTTCTTCTCGTCGCCTCGGCCCGCGGTCTCGAGCAGCGGGGCCGCGACCTCGACCACCATGACCCGCCGGCTCTCGGGGAGTTCGCCGAGATCGGTGAAGGTCGCCGCGAGACGGCCGGCCTCGCTGCTTCGATCGGCGGCCGCGAGCAGCTTCATGCGGGCGATCGAGGCGTCGACGAAGGGCAGGGTCGTGCGGTCCTCGGGAACGCGCGGGGCGATCGCGTCGAGCCGCGACAGGAGTCGGTCGATGGTGCGTCGATCCCGCGTGCGGACGGCGGCGGGCACGTCGAGTTCCACGAGGGCGATCTCCGCCTGGATGAACTCGGGGGACGGCTCGGGGATCGCCTCCCAAGCCTCGCGGGCGGCCTCGGTGTCGTCGCGGGCCACGGCCCGGCGAGCCCGCTCGAGCAGCCACTGGTCCCGGTCCGGGTGATCGGGGAGGGCGTCGAGCACGCGGCGGGTCGATTCGAGGAGGACGTCGTCGTCGCCGGTCGCTTCGGCGAGCCTGACCGCGATCTCGCCGGCCTGTCGGGACTTCGGGTGTCGCGGCATCGTCTCGATCAGGTCGAGGAGCGTCGCCTTCGCCGTCGCGGTGTCGCCGCCTCGGATGGCGATCATCGCGAGTTCGAGCAGGGCTTCCGCCCTGATGTCCCGGATCGGGCTTCCTGCGGCCGTCTCGAGCAGCACGCGGATGCGTGCCGCGTTGGTCGCTCCCTCGCCGGACAGGCGGGTCGCACGCCCCAGCGCGAAGAGGGGAGGGAGATCGCGCCCGACGATGCCGGGGGCGGCGAGGTCGCCGACCCCCGCCAGTCCTCGCAGGAGCCGGATGCGATCGGTCGCATCGATCCCGGTGGCGTCGAACATCGATCGTCTGGTCGCATCGATGGCGGTGGTGAGGGACTCGCCCGAGTCGAGTCGCGCGGCGAGCTGCACGGCGGCGAGCAGCAGCCGATCGCCGGCGGGCCGGGGGCGTTCGAGCAGCGAGGACGTGGCGGCGATGCGAGCCTTCGGACCCACGCCCGTGCCGGCGGGGGCCTCCACGAGCCGGCCGATCAGTTCGTATTCGAGGGCATCGATGCCCT
>JAYZBK010000146.1:0-30690 GCA_036339295.1 Planctomycetota bacterium | reverse complement strand
CGAACTCGAGGTTCGCGAGCTTCTCAACAAGTACGACTTCCCCGGTGACGACACCCCGGTCATCCGTGGTGCCGCGTTCCCGGCCCTCCAGAACCCGACCGACGATGCGGCCAACGCCTGCATCGGCGAGCTCCTGGAGGCCCTCGACACCTACATCGAGGAGCCCGAGCGCGAGACCGACAAGCCCTTCCTCATGTCGATCGAGGACGTGTTCTCGATCAAGGGTCGCGGTACGGTCGCCACCGGTCGTATCGAGCGCGGTGTCATCAAGGTCGGTGACGAGGCCGAGATCGTCGGCCTCGGTGCCGAGGACATGAAGACGACCATCACCGGCGTCGAGATGTTCCAGAAGACCCTCGACGAGGGCCAGGCCGGCGACAACGTCGGTTGCCTCCTCCGTGGTGTCGAGAAGGCGGACATCCAGCGCGGTCAGGTCCTCTGCAAGCCCGGCAGCATCAAGCCCCACATGAAGTTCCAGGGCCAGGTCTACGTGCTGACCAAGGAGGAGGGTGGACGTCACACTCCGTTCTTCTCCGGCTACAAGCCGCAGTTCTACTTCCGTACGACCGACATCACCGGCAAGCTCACCCTTCTCGGTGGCGCCGAGATGTGCATGCCCGGCGACAACGTCGAGCTCGAAGTCGACCTCGAGGGCAAGGGCGTGGCGATGGAGGAAGGCGTTCGGTTCGCGGTCCGCGAAGGCGGCCGTACCGTCGGCTCCGGCGTCGTCACCAAGATCATCGAGTAGCAAACCGGCAACCATCGCGACCCGGGATCCCATGGATCCCGGGTCGCGTTGACCGGTATTCACGCCCCGAGGTGGGCGCATCCATCAAGGACGCATCGTCATGGCCAAGAAGATGGACCGCGAATTCGTGTGGCTCGTGTGCACCGAGACCGGTGACATGAACTACCGCACCAACATCCGCGTCAAGGGTGGCATCGACGAGAAGGTCAAGGAGGGGTTCATGAAGTACTCCCCCTCCCTGAGGAAGCACACGCTTCACAAGATCAAGCGCAAGTGACGTCGACCGCCCTGCGGGAGACCACGTGCGTGGATGGACGCCAGTAGCTCAATTGGCAGAGCAGCGGATTCCAAATCCGCAGGTTGAGTGTTCGAGTCACTCCTGGCGTGTTCTTGAAGCTTCACCGAATGCTCGGTGATCGAACGGGAACCTCATGTCGACGGCGATCTACAAGAAGGGGCAGGGCTTCTGGACCCGACAGATGTCGGCGCTCGGTGGTGCCGTCCTCACGCTTCTCGGGGCCATCTGGTTCTCCGACCTGTTCCGGAGCATCGACTGGTTCGGCCTGCAGCCGATCTACTGGCGAGCGATCGCCGGGGTGATCTGGTGTGCGGTGCTCGGCCTGATGCTCTACGCCTTCGTCTACATCAAGCCTCGTTCGGTCGACTTCCTCGTCGCCACCGAGACGGAGATGAAGAAGGTGAACTGGTCCACCCAGCGCGAGATCACGGGATCCACCGTCGTGGTGATCCTGCTCGCCGCCGGGATCGCAGGATTCTGCCGGGTCTTCGACTTCGTGTTCCTGTACCTGTTCACGGCGATCAAGGTCCTGGACTCCTGACCCGGCCGTTCGAAACGACTCCCCGTGTCGGTCGGCTCTCCCCGGAGACCCAGGACCGGCATCCGCATCGAGGTGATTCATGAGCATGTCCGACGAGCAACCCAACGGCGACGAGACCCCGGCGACCGCCGAGACGGCCGCCAGCGAGGTCGTGGAGTCCGCGGAGGAACGCGCGCCCGAGGACCTCGACCCGACCACGGAGGCATCGCCGAAGAAGCGTCTCGCCTCCGGTCGCGAAGCGGCCTCCAGAGTCTCGGCCGGGCAGTCGCTCGGTGACGTCGGCGGCGTCGCGACGCACCGGATCGTCAGCGAGGCCCCCGCTGGCGGCGGCAAGGGCGAGGCGGCCGACGCCCCGTTCGATCCGGCCGCCGACATGCCGATGTACCGCCCCGGCTTCGACTGGTTCGTCCTCCGCGTGGCGAGCAACAAGGAGTCGAGCGTGCGGGAGACGCTCCTGCGCAAGGTCCAGATCGAGGCCATGGAGCACCTGGTGGGCCGCATCATGGTCCCGACGGAGAAGACCCAGTCGATCAAGGCGGGTGCCCGGAGGGTCACCGAGACCAAGCTCTACCCCGGTTACGTCTTCGTCGAGATGTCGCTCGAGAGCGACGGTCGGATCCCCCAGGACGTCTTCTTCCTGATCAAGGAGACCACCGGCGTGGGCGACTTCGTCGGCACGGCCGGGCGTCCCACGCCCATGGCCACCCACGAGGTCGAGAAGATGCTCTTCGACTCGCGGAAGCCCGACGAGGCTCCGCAGGTCAAGATGGAGTTCGTCTCCGGCGATGCCGTCACGATCAAGGAAGGTCCCTTCGAGAACTACGAAGGCACCGTCGACGAGGTCATGCCTGACAAGGGCCTCGTCCGCGTCCTCGTCACGATCTTCGGTCGACAGGCACCGGTCGAGCTCGAGTACTGGCAGATCGCCAAGGCGGAGGAGTAGTCGGCTCCGGCCGCTCTCCGGCGCGGCAACGCTCCCAAGGCCCGGTACCGATCCGGTATCGGGCCTCTTCGTTGCTCGAGGCGGAGTGGCGAGTCGAGTCGAGCCACGCCGATACACTTCGCAGGTCACCATTGGAGCGACACATCCATGCTTCGATACCTCGCCACATGCGTCCGACGGAACCACCGCACCTGCAGCTTCCCGCTGCTCGGGCTCCTGTCACTCGTGATCGTCGCCGCCTGCGCGCCGTACGCCACCTACCCGCCGGTCGCCGGTGGCCGGTCGCTCGCCGCGGGCGTCTATCCGATCCCGCAGGTGATGGCGAAGTCGCTCCAGACCGCCTACGAGAAGACCGCCCCGACGCTCGACGATGGAAGCGGCCAGCCCGACCTGGTCTACAGCCTTCCCGCCGGGGTCCCTGAGGGAATCTGGGGACAGGTCGGCGTGGACTCCCAGATCGAAGGCGCTCGACAGCTCGATGAGGCCTCCTACGCCGAGGGCGTCCCGTTCTGGGCGGTCGAGCAGGTTCGCGTCCGGAACCACCGTGCGGAGGTCGACGTGATCTTCCCGGTCGCCAATGGGTTCGAGCGGGCGACCGTGATCCTGGACTCCGATCCCTTCACGGCATTCGAGGTGACGTTCTTCCAGCGATGGCGAGTGCCGGTCCCGCGACCGGCCTTCACCCCGCCCGGTGGAAACGAGGCAGGTCCGGATGACGATGCCGAGGAGGCTCCCGAAGCCCCGGCGTCGGAGTCCGAAGAGCCGGAAGCGGCTGAGGCCGAGGCCGGCTGAGCCTTATCGACCCGCCCCACGAGCGGAGCATCGATTCGGGAACGGCGGGGGGCATCCACGCCGGACCCGCCGGCGAATCCCATTCCACCCGGCGTCGTCCGAGCCGCCGATCCTTCGGACGCCTGCGGGAAGGAGCCATCCGTGTCGATCGAGTCAACCTCGCCACGCCTTGAACGACGCATCGTGGTCGGTCTCACCGGCGCCAGCGGGGCCGCGTACGCGGTTCGCGTCGTGCAACTGCTCGCGGCGGCCGATGTGGAGGTCCACCTGGCCTGCAGCGATCTCGGCAAGCGACTGCTGGTCGATGAACTCGACATGACCCGGATCGACGCCGATCGGATGACCGGGGGTCGGCCGGATCGCCTCGTGGTCCATCCTGGAAACGACGTCGGTGCCGCCTGTGCGAGCGGATCCTTCCGACACGACGGGATGGTGGTGGTTCCCTGCTCGAGCAGCACCTTGTCCAAGATCGCCTACGGGATCAGCGACAACCTCGTCCAGCGAGCGGCCATGGTGACCCTGAAGGAGCGTCGGCCGCTGGTGATCGCCCATCGGGAGAGTCCCATCGGCCTGGCGGAGATCGACGCCATGCGGCGGGTCACCGAGGCGGGGGCGATCGTCGCACCACTGTCTCCGGGCCTCTACCTCCGCCCCCGCTCGATCGAGGACCTGATCGACTTCATGGCGGGCCGGATCCTCGACCTCCTGGGCGTCCCGCACGACCTCTCCATCCGGTGGGACGAGCGGCTCGAGGCGGATCGAGCGGCCCGAAAGGGCCGCTAGGACCGCTCCAGCCGGGCCAACCCTCAAAATCCGCACGATTCCGACGCTTGGGTTTGATTTCCCGGTGACGTCGGCCATGTTGGGGTGATGGATGGTCGCTCTTGGGTTGCGATCCTCCGGCGGGGGTTACTGGGAAGGGGTTCCCAGCAATCAACAACTGAATGACTCCATCCGTGATCTGGTGCACGGTGGTAACGGGACTCCACGAAGCAGAGTCCGCGTCCTTGTGACGTGGAGACGTCGTGGAGCGAGGAAGCGAAATTCCCTCTGCCCCGGCCGCCCTGTCCAGATGTTGTTACTGGGGAGGGCGGCCTCTTTTTTGCGCTCTGCGGGGGGCTGCGCCCAGCCCGCCTCGCTTTCGTGGGGCGGCGTTCTCTTCACGCTCTGCGGGGGTCTGCGTCCAGCCCGCCTCGATTCCGGGACGCGGCTAGTAGCTCTTCGCCCAGACCACGCGACGGGCGCTCGGCTCGCCGGTGAACGGGCACGTGCCGGGCTGGCCGTCGTCGTCGCAGAGATCCTGGCCGTCGAGCGGAATGCACCGGACGGTCACCGCGAGGTCGTTCTTGATCTGCTCCTCGAGGGCGGGATCGCCGTTGAAGTGGGCGAGGGCGAAGCCGCCGTGGATCGGGGTGGGCTGGTTCTCGCCGGTCTCGGGCGCGGTGAAGAAGTCGTAGAACGCCTCCTTCGTGTCGATCACCCGGGTGTGCTCCTTGCGGAACGCCTTCGCCTTCGCCAGGAGGCCGTCCTGGATCTCCTGGAGGATGTCGGCCACGCCGGCCACGAAGTCCTCCATCTTGACGCTCTCCTTCTCCTTCGGCCCCTTGTCGCGGCGGGCCATGAAGACGCTGCCCTCGGCCACGTCGCGGGGGCCGATCTCGAGGCGGATCGGGGCGCCACGCTTGATCCACTGCCAGGTCTTGTCGCCACCGCGGATGTCGCGGGTGTCGTACTCGACCTCGATCACGCGACCGCCGTAGACCTTCGTCCGGAGCTGTTCGATGAGCGTGTTGCAGAACGCCATCACGTCGTCCCTCGACTCCGCCTTGTGGAGGACGGGCTGGATGACGACGTGCGCCGGAGCCACCATCGGGGGACAGATCATGCCGTCGTCGTCGGCGTGGGTCATGATCGTGCCGCCGATCAGCCGCGTGCTGACGCCCCAGCTCGTGGTCCAGCAGAACTCACGGTTGCCCTCGTCGTCCTGGAACTGGATCTCCTGCGCCTTGGCGAAGTTCTGGCCGAGGAAGTGACTCGTCCCGGCCTGGAGCGCCTTGCGGTCCTGCATCATCGCCTCGATGCACCAGGTCTCGACCGCGCCGGGGAACCGCTCGCCCTCGGTCTTCTCGCCCCGGATCACCGGCATCGCCAACCAGTTCTCCGCGAAGTCGGCGTAGACGTCGAGCATCTGCATCGTCTCGACGGTCGCCTCCTCGGCGGTCGCGTGGGCGGTGTGCCCCTCCTGCCAGAGGAACTCGGCGGTCCGGAGGAAGAGTCGGGTCCGCATCTCCCAGCGGACGACGTTGGCCCACTGGTTGATGAGCAGCGGCAGGTCCCGGTGGCTCTGGATCCACTTGGCGAAGGTCGCGCCGATGATCGTCTCGCTCGTGGGTCGGACCACCAGCGGTTCCTCGAGCGGGCCGGCGGGCACGAGTCCGCCGTCGGGGCCGGCCTCGAGACGATGGTGCGTGACGACGGCGCACTCCTTGGCGAAGCCGTCGACGTGCTCGGCCTCCTTCTCGAGGAAGGAGAGGGGAATGAAGAGCGGGAAGTAGGCGTTCTTGTGGCCGGTCGCCTTGAACATCCCGTCCAGGCCTCTCTGGACGTTCTCCCAGATCGCCCAGCCCCAGGGCTTGATCACCATGCAGCCTCGGACCGGGCTGGTCTCGGCGAGATCCGCCGATCGCACGACCTGCTGGTACCACTCGGAGTAGTTCTCCTCCCGGGTCGGGGAGATCGCGTTCTGGGGCTTCTTCTGCTGCTTGCTCATGGGTTCGCCCTTGGCGGGTTCGGCTCGGGGAATCGGAGCAGGGTACCGGCTGTCGGGGGTTCGGCGTCGATCTCGAACTAGACTTCGGTGGTCCCGGGAATCCCCGGGCGCCGATCGGTGCGACCGGTCGGGAGCAACCGTCGAATCGAGGTCGGTCGTGGTCGCCATCAACGCCGTTCGCGTCATCGCGGAGGACATCAAGCTCGCCCACAGCGTGTTCGCGCTGCCGTTCGCCCTCCTGGCCGCCACCATCGCCGCCTACGACCTGGGTGACGGCACCATCGACTGGTCCGGCTTCATCACGCCGCTCGTTCTGGTGGTGATCGCCATGGTCTTCGCCCGCACGGCCGCGATGCTGGCCAATCGCATCCTCGATCACCGGATCGATGCGGAGAACCCGCGAACGCGAGGACGGGCGATCCCATCGGGTCGTCTCCCGCTCGGTACGGCGGTGGGGGCCTTCGTGCTCTGCAGCGTGCTCTTCCTGACGGTCTGCATCGCCTTCGGGGTGCTGCTCGGCAACTGGTGGCCGACGGTCCTCGGGGGACCGGTCCTCGCGTGGATCACGAGCTACGGCCTCTTCAAGCGGTTCACCTGGTTCTGCCACGTCTGGCTGGGGGCGAGTCTCGGCCTCAGTCCGATCGCCGCCGCGATCGCGATCTCGCCGGAGTCCCTCGCCGGCCCCGGCATCTGGCTGCTCGCCGGCATGGTCACCTGCTGGGTCGCGGGTTTCGACGTGATCTACGCCCTGCAGGACATCGAGGTCGATCGCCGCGACGGCCTGAAGTCGATTCCCGCTCGATTCGGTCTCGAGGGGTCGCTCTGGATCAGTCGTGGACTGCACCTGGCCTCCGTCGCCCTCCTCCTCGGGGTCGATCGACTGCAGCCCGGCCTCGGTGGGCTGTTCACCGCGGCGACGATCCTCGTCGCGATCCTCCTGTGCGCCGAGCACCTGACGGTGCGCCGCTGGGGCACCACGAAGATGGCGATCACCTTCGTGACGATCAACGGTCTCGTCTCGATCCTGCTGGGGACCGCGGGGATCCTCGACCTCTCGGGCGTCGCGTCTTGAGCGGCCCGAAGGTCCCGTCCGCAAGACCGATCGATGCCGGACTGCCCGTGCGGAACGAGCTTCGACGGGTGATGCGCGACGAACTCCGACTGGTGGTCGACGCCTGCAGCTCCTACTCCTCGTGGCGGCTCAGCGAACGAGGGGTGGCGGTGAGGCGGGCCCGCAAGTCGCTCAAGCGCTTCCGGGCCGCGCTCGATCTCGCTCGGCTCGGGATCGATCCCTCGGACCACGAGGCCTTGCGCGTGTCGGCGAGGGATCTGGGCCGGCGGCTCTCCCCGCTTCGCGACCGGGATGTCGTGCACGAGCTCCTGCAGCGCCTCGAGAAGGAGGCGTCCACCAGCCGGCGGCGAGAGGCGGTGCGGCTGGCAGGCATCCTGCTCGCCGCGAGTCGGCCCGAGATCATGCTGAGGGACCATCGCAACGAGGAGACGATCGTCGCCGAGGTCGGCGAGGAGGCCGGGCTGCTGGTGGACCGGGTCGAGGCCACGCGCCTCGAGGGGGTCGATCGGTCCGTCGTCCTCGATCGGATCGAACGGATGTGGGCGCGGGCCCGGTCCCGCTTCCACGATGCCGTCGCGAAGGACGACACCGAATGGATCCACGAGTCGCGGAAGCGCGTGATCCGTCTCCAGCTCGGGCTGCAGCCCCTCGTGACGATCGAGGAGTCGGAGATGCCGAGGCTGGTCAAGCGGCTTCGGAAGTGCGCGGATGCGTTCGGCGACGATCATGACCTCGCGATCCTGCGGGATCTCGTGGAGGAGCACGGGGAACAGGCGGGCGACCGCGAAGTCGTCCGCCGCGTCCAGGCCGAGATCGGCCAGCGGCGTTCCGTGCTCCAGCAGGATGGTCGGCGGCGTGGGGTCGAGGCCCTTCGGCCGTCGCCCGGCGACGCTCGTCGGCAGATGAAGCGGTGGTGGGACGGGATCGCCCTTCGCTGAACCGGCCGCTCAGGTGGCGAAGAGCTGGCCGGGATCGCGGAACGACTTGAACTCGAGGGCGTTGCCCGACGGATCGTTGAAGAACATCGTGGCCTGCTCGCCGGGGCGGCCCTCGAATCGCACGTAGGGCTCGATCACGAACTCGATGCCGTGCGATCGAAGGCGGTCGGCGAGGGCATGCCACGCCGACCATTCGAGCACCACGCCGAAGTGCGGCACGGGCACGTCGTGTCCGTCGACCGCATTCGAATCGCCGTCGTCGTGCGTCGCCTCGTCGTCGACCAGGTGCGCGACGATCTGGTGGCCGAAGAGGTCGAAGTCGATCCATCGATCGCTGGAGCGACCTTCCGGGCAGCCGAGGATCCCGCCGTAGAACCGGCGGCTCGCCTCGAGGTCGCGGACGGGGAAGGCGAGGTGGAACGGGGGGATCGGGTTCGGCCCGGTCGTCACTGGGACGCTCCGACGGCGGGAGCCTCGACCCGCGGGAAGAGAGCCACCTTGGAGACCTCGACCCCCGCCAGGGTGGATCCCCAGGCGGCGTGTGCCTCCAGTCCGCCGGCGGCGACGTCGATCTCGATCCCGAGTGCGGCTCGCAGTTCCGCCATCTTCGACGGGAGCACCGGCGCGAGCAGGAGCGACGCGATCCGCACGGCCTCGGCGCACCGGGCGAGGATCGCCTCCAGTTCCGTGCGTCTCGACTCGTCCTTGGCGACCTTGAAGGGCTCGGTGGCGTTGATGAAGGCATCGACCGTCCTGAGCAGGCCGATCCCGGCCTCGCACGCCCGGTCGAGCGCGAATCGATCCATCGCCGCTCGCCACGCGTCCATCGCCTCGCTCGCGGACGCGGCGAGATCCCAGCCGGCCAGTTCGATGCCGGGATCCGCCGGGACCACCCCGTCGAAGTACTTGCCGATCATGGCGGTGGTGCGGCTGGCGCAGTTGCCGACGGTGTTCACGAGATCGGTGGTGTAGGTCTCGTGGAAGCCGGTCGCCTGGAAGTCCGCGTCGGTGGCGCCCAGGGGTCCCTGGACGATCATGTACCACCGCCACGCATCGAGGCCGTACGTCTCCATGTAGGACTCGATGGTCGGCAGGTCGATGAAGTTGCCCAGCGACTTGGACATCTTCTGCCCCTCGCTGATCCAGAACGAGTGCGCGTAGATGCACCGGGGAAGCGGAAGCTCGAGGGCCATCAGCACCGCGGGCCAGATGACCGCGTGGAACCAGAGGATCTCCTTGCCGATCACGTGCAGGTCGGCGGGCCAATAGCGGTGACGACCACCCGCGTCGCCGTCGTCCTCGCCGAGACCGAGCGCCGTGGCGTAGTTGAGGAGCGCGTCGATCCACACGTAGATCACATGCTCCTCGTCGCCGGGGAACGGGATCCCCCACGAGAAGTTGGTCCTCGTGATCGGGACGTCCTGCAGGCCCTCTCGCAGGCGCCCGAGAACCTCGTTGCGGCGTGCCTCGGGCATGACGAATCCCGGGTTCTCCTCGAAGAGGGCCTCGAGTCGTTCCTGGTACGCGCTGAGGCGGAAGTAGTAGTTCCGCTCGGTCGCCTTCGTGAGGGGTCGGCCCGAGATCGGCGACTTGTAGTCGGTCTCCCGGGCGCGGTTCTCGGTGACGTACTCCTCCTGGCCCTCGTCGTACCAGCCCTCGAACTCCCCGAGGTGGATGGCGTCGGCGTCGAGGAGTCGCCGCACGATCGCCTGCACCTGGCGGACGTGTCGCGGCTGGGTGGTCCGGATGAAGTCGTCGTTGGTGAGACCGAAGACCTCGAGGACGCGTTCGAACTCGGCCGCGTTCTCGTCGGCGAGGGCCTGGGGTTCGATGCCGCGTTCGGCCGCCGACTTCTCGACCTTCACGCCGTGCTCGTCGGTGCCGGTCAGGAAGAAGACGTCCCGCCCGGCGAATCGCATCGCCCGGGCCCAGACGTCGCAGAGGGTCGTGGTGTACGCATGGCCGATGTGGGGTCGGTCGTTGACGTAGTAGATGGGGGTCGTGATGTAGGCGGTCTGCCGGTCTTCCATGGAGCGGATTGTAGTGCGGTCCCGATCCCGCACCGGCGTACGATGTGCAGCCATGGGACACCAGGCGGCAGCTTCGAGGATCGCCCCGCGGCGGATATCGCTCTCCGCGGTGATCGGCGCCCTGCTCCTCGTGGCGGGGGCGATCGCCTTCGGCATCCACGGGCCGCGAATGGGCCAGCGAGGGATCTGGCTCGAGGGCACCCCGCTCTCCGAGGCCTGGTTCTATTCGATCGACCTCTACCCGGACTGGTTCGATCGCGAGCAGCGTGCCGTCCTCTCGTCGCGCGGGTCGGGCGACCTCGACGAGCGGGCACGCTCCATCGTGGCGGCCGCCGAGGCCCTCGGCTGGACGCTCGAGGGTGGTCGGTCCGTGGACGTGTTCGGGGGGGGCGTGGCCGACTGGTTCACGCGACCCGGTGGCGGGACGCCTCTCATGGTGCTGACGCTCGAGGATCCGTGGCGATTCACCTTCTTCGACGCCCTCGGACGGCAGCGGCCGCTGGCGCCGGGGGTCCGGGTGATCGAGGCGGTGCCCGTGTTCGACCTGCCCTGGCCCGCCGCCAGGATCCCGGCGTTTCGCGACGTCGATGAACTCGGGGTGGTGGTTCTCGGCCTCCGGGATGAAGGGGTCGTCATCGTGTCGGGCGGCCTCGACGCGGCCGAGGAGGTCGCGGACGAACTCGATCCGCCTTCCGAGGGATCGGCGCTGCGAGACGCGGTCTAGGACGACTATCCTCTGGACGGCCTTCTCGCCGATGAGAACCCCAGAGTCCCTCGACCGCCTGCGAGTCCCTCCATGCCCTTCGATGCCCCGTCCTTCCGGCCCGCCATGCCCGTGCTCGCCACCATCCTGGCGTGCCTCGTCGCATCCCCGGCGGACGCCCAGCGTCGGATCGAAGGCCAGCGCCAGGGCGGGCGGCTCTACCAGAACCCCGCCGGACAGGCCCTCGGGAACGGCGCCGTGGTCCGGCCCGACGGTGTCCTCGGGAACGACGCCCTCGGCCAGGGGAACGTGCTGGACGGCAGCCTCGAGGTGGGGAGCGGCGGCCGCAACTACGGCTCGCGTCGGATGAACGCCTACAGCTACCAGAACCTCCAGGCACGGAACCTCGTCGTCACGAACAATGTCGCGGGTGGTCGCGGCTTCCGCGGCGACGTCGGCTATCGCGCCCCGGGGGACTTCAGCGGCGAGACCGGCGGGGACTCGATCTACCGGTTCGATCGAGGCTCCGCCCTGAGCAGCCTCAACTTCCTCTCGAGCGACCGCTCGCTCGATCCGTTCAACATCGCGCAGGGCGTGGGGGTCTTCCAGTACCGACGCGACTTCACGACGCTTCCCGAGGTGAACACGGTGGCGGGCGTGCGACGGATCGACGACGCCCAGATCCGCCTCGACCGTGCCAACGGCGTCATCAGCTCCTCCAACCTGATCGAGACCGCCGTCGCCCCGTCCGACGTGGGCGTGGTCGCGGGTGCCGAGGCCGAACGCCTCCAGGCCAGCGGCTCCACGGTCCGCGGCATCCAGTACCGGCCGTTGAACACGCCCGGATCGTTCGACCTCTACGACGAGGCGAGCTGGAACGGTCTCGCGATCGAGAGCGACGACGAGACGCCGAGTTCCGGCCCCGTGCGTTTCGATGCCGCGCCGGCGACCCGACTCGCCGAGGAGGCTCGCATCGACGGATCGCTCGATCGAAGCGAGGCCTACGACCGGATCCTGCAACGGGTCTTCGAGAGCTACGAGGATCGTGACGACGTGGCGGTGGACGCCACGGGTCTCAAGCGGATGCGGCAGGACTTCGGTCGGATCGACGGCCTGCAGGCCCCCGTGCGGATCGGCGATCCCGACGAGGAGCGGCCGGGCAACTCGTCGGAGCGTCGGGAGGGCCTTCCGGGGGAGCGGATCGAGCAGTCGCCGCTGGGCGACCTGGTCGACGACACCATGGACTTCGAGGTGGGATCACCCGTCGACCCGGCGGACGCCGAGTCCGACGACTCGGGGGAGTCGGGGGACGGCTCCGAGGGCGATCTCGAAGAGGAGGTCCCGGGACGTCGGACGGTGGAGGAGCTGCTCGACTCGCTGACCCACCGGACCGAACTGGAGACGTTCGTCGATCCGAAGATGCGCGAGCGGGTCGCGGAGGTCGCGGGCCAGGCCGAGGAGGCGATGAAGGGCGGCGACTACTTCCGGGCGGAGGAGCGATTCTCCCTCGCGCTCCGCCTGAACCCCGGGAATCCCATCCTCGAGGCCGGACTGGCGAACGCCCAGATCGGCGCGGGTCTCTACCGATCGGCGGCGGTCACGCTCACCTCGCTGTTCCGGAAGCATCCGGAGATGATCGACGTCGGGTGGTCCGAATCCACGAGGCCCACCGCGACCCGGTTGATCCTCGCGGCCGACGACGTCGAGAAGATCATCGAGCGGGACCCGAACGGCTCGACCGGACTCGGGATCGTGGTCGCCTACATCGGCCGCCAGCTGGGCGATCGAGCGCTGATCGCCCGGGGCCTGGACGTGATCGACGACCCGAGGGTCGTCTCGCTCGTCCCGAAGCTGCGCGGCATCTGGCTCGCCGAGGCCGGGTACGGCGGATCCGACGCTCCCTGAGGGCACCGGTAATAGTCGACGTCCGGTCTCGTGGATGCGAGCCGGCCCGGACGGCGGCCGTCCCGGTGGATTCGGTCGGGGATTCTGGTCGATGAAGGGGACATGAGCGCGTTCGGCGTACCACCCGAGATCTCGGCCCTGCAGTCGGTCCAGGCCCAGCGTGAAGCCGCCAAGGCCCGCGACCGGACGCGTGCCGCGATCGAGCGCAAGCGGACCACGCGGGAGGAGGAGGAACGCTTCCGGGTGCACGACACCGCGGAGATCTCCGATGCCCGGCGGCTGGACGAGGAGTCCTCGCAGGGCGACGACGGTTCGAGGCGGCAGCGAGAGGCCGATCGACATGCCGATCGCAAGCAGGCGACCCGCACGAACGACGGTGACGGCCACATCGACGTGACCGCCTGAATCGATTCAGGCGTTGCGCAGTCGGCGAGAGCTGCGGACCCCGAGCGCCCGGTGGATGCGAAGCGTCGCATCCGACTTGTTCAGGGTGTAGAAGTGGATCCCGTCGACCTCGCTGTCGAGGAGATCGCGGCATTGTTCGGTCGCCCAGTGCACGCCGACCTCGGCCACCGACTCGTCGTCCCCGTCCTCCGCTCGCTCGATCGCCTTGAGGAGGGGGGCCGGGAAGACCGCACCCGCGGCCAGCGACGCCATGCGTCGAAGCCCGGTGACGGACGTGACCGGCATGATGCCGGCGAGGATGGGCACCTCGATGCCCGCGAGCTGGCAGCGACTCCGCCAGTCGTGGAAGGCATGGTTGTCGAAGAAGAGCTGCGAGCAGATCCAGTCGGCGCCGGCGTCGACCTTGGCTCGGAGATGTTCCATCGACAGCAGGGTGTCGGGCGTGTCCGGATGGCCTTCCGGGAATCCCGCGACGCCGATCGCGAGGGGCACGCGGTGACGATCCGCGAAGTCGCGGATGTGCCCGACGAGATCACTCGCGTACTCGAAGTCCCCCGTTCCCGTCTCCTCGCCCGACTCGGGCGGGTCGCCTCGCAGCGCGAGGATCGCCTTGACGCCCGCACCGACGTATCGCTCGAGGATCTCGTCGATCTCGTCGCGGGTGTGTCCGAGGCAGGTCAGGTGCGGAACCGGATCGAGACGTCCATCCTGGAGCAGTCTCTCGACGAGTTCGTGGGTCCTCGACCGGGTCGACCCGCCGGCCCCGTAGGTCACGGACACGAACGAGGGCTCGAGGGACACGAGCTCGTCGATCCTGCCGTCCAGGGTGTCCCAGCCGGCCGGGGTTCGTGGCGGGAAGAACTCGAAGGAGACGCTCGGGGGGCCGTCAAACGGAAAGCCGGTCATCCCGGCATGGTACTGAAGGAACGTAGACTGCGACCCATGAGCTCTCGAGCGGCGATCCCCGGGCCCACGATCAAGCGGCTCACCCTCTACCTCCGGGAGGTCGAACGTCGGCAGGCGGTCGGCGAGTCGAGGATCAGCTCGAGCGAACTCGGGCGATCGCTCGGGTTGACGGACACGCAGATCCGGAAGGACCTCTCGTGGTTCGGGCAGTTCGGCCAGGCGGGCATCGGCTACCGGCTCGAACCGCTCTCGCAGCGACTGCGCGAGATCCTCGGGAAGGACCGGACATGGCGGACGGCGGTCGTCGGAGCGGGGCGGCTCGGCCAGGCGATCATGTCCTACGCCCCGTTCGCACGCGAGGGCTTCGAGATCGCGGCGGTGTTCGACTCCGATCCGACCCTCGTCGGGGAGCGGGTGGGCGACCATCGGATCAGGCCGATGGAGGACATCGAGGAGATCGTCCGCGATCGCAACATCCTCCTCGGTATCGTCTCGGTGCCGGGCGACGCGGCCCAGGAGGTCGCCGATCGACTGATCGAGGCCGGCGTGCTCGGATTGTTGAACTTCGCGCCGACGAGGCTCGAGGTCGGCGACCGTGCCAGCGTGGCGAGCGTCGACTTCTCATCGAGACTCGAACGGCTCGCCTTCCAGGTGTCGGCCGGATTGAAGGGACCGATCGAAAGTGAGGACTAGGACGTCGATCCTCTCGGTGCTGCTCGCCGGATGCCTGGCCGCCTGTTCGGCCCGGGTCGGGCCCCGGGACGGTGCCGCGGCCCAGGCCCGTCGCATCGGGGAGCTCGAGCAGGAGATCGAGCGCCTCTCGATCGAGGTCGCGGACGCTCGAGCCGCGCTCGAGGCCGAACGGGCGTCGACGTCGCCCGGGACGAGCGACCAGGCATCGGCGTCCGTCCCCCTGCCCAGCCCGGATCGGCTCGTGCTGGCTTCCGGATCGGTGGTCCAAAGGGAGCCGGCAGGGGGGGAGCTCAGGCTCAGGGTCCGGACCGAGGACGCGAGGGGTCGATTCGTCCAGGCGACCGGACCGGCCGTGGTCGAGGCGGTGGCCATCGGCGATTCGGGCGATCCGACGAAGGTCGGCCGATGGGAGATCGATCGCGACGCCTGGCGGTCCGGCCTGCGGGAGGGGTTCATGGGGACCGCCTACGCCCTCGACCTCCCCATCGAGGGGACGTTGCCCGCCCGGGCGACCCGATTGCTCGTCCGGACCACGGTCGATGACCCGAGGATCGAGGAGGTCCTCGGACTGGAGACGGAGCTTCCGGTCGTGGACGCGGAACCCGACACGAGGGAGGAGACCCGATGAGTCGCGACCGGACGAGGACGTGGATCCCTTCGAGGCTCGCGACGGTCGTCCTTGGAGGCGCAATCCTCTGCTCCACCGGGTGCCAGGAGGTCCTGTTCGATCGCAAGGACCCGCGAACCCAGTTCGAGACGCATGACCGACTCCGCCAGCGGTACATACCGCTGGAGGAGCAGAACGTCTTCGGGGAGCCGCAGCCGGCCCTCCGCGCCCGGCTCTCGCCGGAGTTCTGATCGCCTCGGGCCGCCAATAACCGCCGACGGACCCGCTGGTCCAGACCGAACGACGACGTCCGGATAGGGCGCGAGGCCCCGGCTCGGCCGAGGGATTTCTGGTCGTGACGGTCGGTTGAGGTATGCTCCGAGAAGTGGGATCTGCGGCGAAACGTCGGAGGAACCGCGCCAATCCTCGGTGGATGAGAAGGGATTCGCACCGAAACATGCATGAGTCGGCCCCGGTTCGTCCGATGACGAATTCGCGGCAGGGACTCGTGGCGGGTGCGGAGCCACACCGTCGAGGAAGACCACGCTCGTCTCGCGGGTCGCCATTCTGAGAGGTCGGATGCCTTGAAGCAGCAGCACGAACACCAGGGAGGACTCTCCCGCACCCAGACGGTCTGGCTCGCCTTCGCGGCGAGCATGGCGGTCTTCGGTGGCCTGTTCGTGCTCACCGGCCCCAGCCCGACCGTGATCGGGCCCCTCGCCGTCCCGCAGTCGTCGATCGAGCTTCGCGAATCCGCTCCGAACGACGACATCGCCCGCCGTGACTGGAACCGGATCATCGTCCACCACTCCGGCCTCCACTTCGACGACCACTTCGCGATCGACCGCCGGCACCGCGACTCCGGCCTCAAGGGATCCGGCTTCCACTTCGTGATCGGCAACGGCTCCGGACGTCTCGCGGACGGAGCGATCGTCGCGACGGACCGATGGTCGAGGCAGGAAGCCGGCGCCCACGTCGCGATCACCGACGAAGCGGACGCGGCACGAGTGGACCGACTGAACCTCGAGTCGATCGGCATCGCCATCATCGGCGACGGCAACGATCGGGCGCCTTCGATGGACCAGATGGAGGCCCTCGCCAGGCTCGTCGCCCAGCTCCAGCGTGAATTCGGTGTCGGCGACGCCGAGGTGATGCTGCATTCGGATGTCGCCGAGGTGGACAGCCCCGGTCGGTACTTCCCGCGGTCCGAGTTCGCTCGAAAGCTCGCCGCCTACCGCTGATCGATCCGGCCTTCGTCCATCGGACGGAACGTCAGCATGTCGACGCCACTGGAACTCTTCGGCCACCCCGTTCTCGGGCGGCTTGGCGATGGGGCCGCGAGCGTCATCTACAAGGTTCGTGATCCGGGCAGCTCGCGACTCCTCGCGTTGAAGCACGTGGTCAAGCGGTCCGACAAGGACCAGCGATTCCTCGACCAGGTCGAGTCGGAGCATCGGATCGGATCGACCCTCCGTCACCGGGGCATCCGCGCGATCGGTCGGCTGCGGAGGAAGCGACAGCGGTTCCGCACGGTCGAGCTCGGGCTTCTCATGGAATACGTCGAGGCGCCGGGCCTCGACGGCCTTTCGCGGCCCACGCCTTCCGAGGCCGTCCGGATCTTCGTGCGGATCGCCGAAGCCCTGCACGTGATGCACGAGAAGGGCTTCGTGCACGCGGACATGAAGCCCACGAACGTCCTCGTCGGCGACGATCTCGTGAAGGTGATCGATCTCGGCCAGGCCTGCGAGATCGGAACCCGGAAGTCGAGGATCCAGGGGACGCCGGGGTACATCGCCCCCGAGCAGGCCGCTCGTCGACGCATCACCGAGCGAACGGACGTCTACAACTTCGGCGCCACGATGTACTGGACGCTCGCTCGCCGCGTGATCCCGACCGTCCTTCCGCCTCGGCGGATCGAGGGGCCGGGCACGGGCCCCGTCGACCCGGCACGCGTCCCGCCCCCCGAGCCGCTCGACGAGGTGGTGCCGGGCGTCCCGAGGTCCCTCGCGGAACTCGTCGAGGGTTGCGTGAGGATCTCCCGTGGTGATCGGCCGGCGACGATGCGGCCGGTGATCGAGGGCCTGCTGCGGATCCAGCGGGAGCTCTCGTGAGCCATGGGAGCCGGGACATGACCTTCCACTCGACCATCCTGATCGACCTCGACGGCACGCTCGTCGATTCCGTGGCGGGCATCCACGTCGCCGCGGTCGCGGCCGCCGAGGCGACGGGATCGTCCGCACCGACCATCGAATTCGTCCGCGACGCGATCGGACGTGGTGCCGATCGGCTGGTCCATCGGGTCTGTTCCGAGCGCCATGACGGGATGATCGACGAGGAGTCGCACGCCCGGGCGCGTCGTCGGTTCGACGAGGTCTACGTCGACGCCTGCCTTGCGGGGACCGTCCTCCGGTCGGGGGCGGTCACGGCGCTCGAGACCCTTCGACGGGAAGGGCGCCGGCTCGTGGTCGCCACCAACAAACCGAGACCACCGGCGGCGGTCGTGCTTCGTCATCTTGGAATCGAGGACCTGGTCGATCGTCTGGTCTGCCCGGACGACACCGGGGTCGCGAAGCCCGACCCCCGGTTCGTCGAGATCGCCGTCGGGGAGGGACCGATCGGTGCGGCGTTGCTCGTGGGCGACAGCTCGATTGATTCCGCCACCGCTCGTGCGGCGGGCATCCCGTTCATCGCGATTCGGGGTGGCTACGACGTGGGTCGTCGCATCGAGAAGGTCGTGCCCCCGCCCGCCCGGATCATCGATGAACCGGGCGGACTGCCCGAAGCGGTCCATTCACTCGATGCGGATCGGCGGGAATGAAAAGACGAGGACGCCGGCCCGGGCGGGCCGACGTCCTCGAGTGGAGCCGATCTGGAGTGAGCTCAGGCGTGTCCGTTGCCGTTCACGCCGTTGGTTCCGTTCCCATTCACACCGTTGCCGTTGGTTCCATTGGTTCCATTGGTCCCGTTGCCGTTCGAGCCGCTCCCGTTGATGCCATTGCCCCCGTGGAGGCCGTTCGTCCCGTTTCCGTTCACCATGGCGGTCGCCATCTGCTCGGTGGGATCGAGGTCGGAATCGATGATCTGGTCGAACGTGGTCCCGTCGAGCATCTGGTCGAGGGCGTCCTGCACCGTGCGGATCCGGGCCTCGAGCTTCGGTCCGATGTGGGCCGAGGGCTTCTGGGGTTCCGGTCGCTCGAACACCAGCCAGACGTCGCGGAGGGTGATTTCCGTCGGGTCCTTGGCGAGGGCGTAGCCGCCGCCCGGGCCCGGGGATCCGCTCACGAGACCGGCCTGGCTCAGGGCCGAGAGCAGCTTCGCCACGAAGGGCCGCTGGAGCGACCGGGCGTCGGCGATATCGGCGGCCGAGACCCGGCGAGTTCGCGGGCCCTGCCAGATCTCGGCGAGGTACCCCACGGCGGCGATGGCTGTTTCAGTCTGCTTCCCGTACATATGTTTGGAATCGCTGAATCCGACGGGCGGATTCACGCGACCCGCCGGTTTCGAGGATCATCGCGAAACCGGGGGGCAAGGAGATCATCGCATGGGCGACCAGGTACGCATCGAATTCGTCGATTCAGACGCCCGGAGGGCACCGGGATCGCTGATTCCAACCACTCGAAGCGAAGATGCCCTCGTCGTGGGACGGGGCCAGGACGTCGCCTTTCGAGTCGAGGAGGAGACCATCAGCCGTCGTCATGCGGCGGTGCGGTGTGATCCGGAAGGAAGAGTCTGGATTCGGGATCTGCAGAGCCGCGGAGGGACCAGCATCAACTGGATGCGTCTCGAGGCGGACGAGGAGATCCGGGTGCGACATGGTGATCGACTGACCCTCGGGGCGGCGGAACTCATGGTCGTTCTTCCGGACGGCGACGGGCCGTCCGATCCGGTCGTGAAGGAGGCGCTCGAAGACACTCCGCCACCCCCTCGCGACGACTTCCAGACGCGAGGAAGCCTGCTCATCCGGCTCAACTCCGAGGGGACCATCGAGCGGGAGCTCGGTTGGCAGGACTTCTACGACCGCTACATCCCGCTCATCATGGGATTCGCCCGGCGGACCGGCGCCCGCGACGAGGAGGCCGAGGACGTCGCCCACGAGGTGATGACGAACTTCTTCCGGGCCTCCAGCCGGTTCGAGTACGACCCCGATGCGGGTCGCTTCCGCGGCTATCTCAAGGCCGCCACCCTGAACACGCTTCGGGCTCGCTGGCGGAAGCAGAGGGACATGGTCGACGTCGACGCGGGCACGGACATCCCCATCGAGGATCGAGTCGACACCGACGAGGTCTGGGACCGCGAGTGGACCCGGAGCCTGATCACCCGGGCCCTGGCCGCGGTGAAGGAGAACGGCAACCAGTCGGAGCAGTCCTGGGAGGCCTTCGAACTCTACGGACGTCGCGGCGTTCCGATCGAAGAGGTCGCCCAGCGTCTCGACATGTCCCCCGAGGCGATCCGCCAGGCGAAGAGTCGGATCAGCCGGCAGGTCCGGTCCGAGATCGAGCGCATCCGGTCCGAGGAGGGCTAGGTCCCGTCTCCGATCGCGGCTTCGGTCCCCGTCCCGATCCCGGGGGGGAAGGACCCGGCCGTGTCGGGGGCAATCTCGGCGAATTGCAGATTTCGACGACAACCCACGGACGGGCACCACCGTATCGACCGCGGGGCCGGTGACGACGAGGCAGGGCCGAACCATTTCGTTCGAGCATGTCGGGTCGTGACGACGGATCAGGAGCACAGACATGTCCTGCAGGGTCACGACCCCCCGCGTGTCGCCGCGTGCGGCTTCGCTCATGGCGTTGGGTTCCTCCCTCGCCCTCGCGTTCTCGTCCCCTCTGTCCGCCGACCTCCTCGAGAACGGCTCGTTCGAAGCCGGTCTCGAAGGTTGGAGCACGACCGGGGACGTCTCGCTCGCTCGCGGGGGATGGGACGGCGACGGTTCGGTCGTCCTCCGCCCCGGGCCCGGGGCGACGGCCACGCACTCGCAGGTCGTCACTGGACTGGAGCCGCGGGCTCGCTACACGGTCGCCGCGAGGATCCGGACCACCGATCGACTGTCGCCGCCGATCCTCGGCATCCGCAACGGGGCGCAGATCGCGAAGGCGCATGGATGGGTCGCGACCGGCGACGAAGGGCGTTGGCTCGAACGGCGATTCGAGGTCCACGCGGACGAGGATGCCACGAGCTTCGAGGTCTATCTCCAGGCGTGGCAGACCGACGACCCGGTCGTCATCGAGTTCGACGCCGTCCGGCTCTGGAAGGATCGGCAGGCGCCGCCCGAGGCGGACCCCGGCGAGGCACCCTGGTCGGGAGCGCCCGTGGTGGACACGAAGCCCGTCGAAGGGGAGTCGCTGCTGCGCAATCCCGCGTTCGACGATCCGACCGGTGGTGCGTGGGCGCTCGGGATCGAAGCGACGATCGAGCAGGCGGGGCCCGACGGGGTCCTTCGCCTCCTGTCGACCGAGGACACCTCCCGGGCGAGCCAGGTGATCGTTCCCGATCTCCCGCCGAACGGTTCCTGGATCCTGTCGATGGAGACGCGGGTCGATCCCGGCGTGGTCGCGAGCGCCTACCTGACCGGATCCGACGAGTTCCTGGCGACCCGTTCCTTCGGCAACACGGATTGGGCCCTGCTCGAGATTCCCATCGAGTCGGGTGCGAACTGGATCCGCAACGGAAAGCTGACGCTCGAGAACTGGAAGAACCAGCCCGGTTCGGCGTGGTACCGGAACGTCTCGTTCCGTGCGAACGGCGACGAATGGGTGCCGACCCTCGCCTCTCCCCCCGCCGTCCAGTCCGAGGTCTTCTTCGACGACTTCTCCGACGGCGAGCTCGACCCCGAGCACTGGCTCGTCTCGGCCAAGGCATGGGGCGGCGACAACGGGGGCGTCGCGCCCGCCAACGTGAAGCTGGTGCCCGATCTCGACGACGGCGAGCCGATCGTCGCCCTTCGACTCGAGGCCCACGGCGATCTCTACTCCGGCGACCTCGAGCACAACGGTCGGACGACCCGGGTCGGGGCGGCGATCGCGACCCGGCGGTACTTCGCCTCGGGCCGCTACGAGGTCCGTGCCCGCGTCGCCCCGGAGTACGGCACCTGCACGGCCTTCTGGCCGTTCCACTACATCGATCATCGCATGGGGGAGGCCGAGTACTGGCACGAGCCGAATCCACGCCGGAACACCGAGATCGACTGGGAGTTCCCGACCGATCTCGGCGGCGCCGACCTCGGCGAGTTCTCCTTCACCAAGGCTCGCACCAATTCCTGGGGCGGTCAGTTCGGGGGCGAGGGTGGCGAGCACAAGGGTCGGAAGGTGCTGACCGACGAGGATGGTGCCCCGCTCGACCTCGCGGCCGAGGCGATGGACGGTCGCTATCACACCTTCACCATCGAATGGCGGTCCGGCGAGGATCTCGGTGACGAGGCGATCAACCGCAGCCGCACCGGTTCGGTCCGCTGGCTGCTCGACGGCCGCCTGGTCGACGAACTCCACGATGTCGACTTCGGCCAGGGGAACGTCCCGTACCGGGCCGCCCGATTCTGGCTCGGCACGTGGTTCCCCGCCGCCGGCTACGCCGACTACGTGGGGTGGACGGGCGATCCGATCTTCGACGTCACCGCGGCCCACATCGCCTGGGTCCGGATCACGCCCTTCAACGAGCCGCGCGACGAATGGGTCGACGAGACGGTGCCGAACCTCGCCTGGGCGACGCCCGACGAGTATCCGGTGGCGATCGATCCGCCGTCCGGCGGTCCTGCCGACCTGGACGGGGACGGCTGGGTCGATGGTGTCGACCTCGGTCTCCTGATCGCCGCCTGGGGCGCCCCGCAGCCCGATCTCGATGGAAGCGGGGCGGTCGACGGGGGCGACTTCGGTGTCCTGCTCGCCGCCTGGTCCCCGGAACCGTGACTCAGGAGCGGTCGAGTTCGAGGTACTCGACGCCGGCCTCCTCGAAGACGGCGCGACTCTTGTCGATCGAGTCGAGCCAGTGTTCGTCGCCCTCGGCGGGGCGGTAGGTGACCACCGTTCCGATGCCGCTCTGGACGATCGCGAGCGCGCAGTTCACGCAGGGGAAGAACGACGAGTAGACGAGGCATCCGATCGGGCTCACCCCGTTACGGGCGCACTGGATGATCGCGTTCATCTCGGCGTGGACGATCAGGTCGTACTTCACGGGTCGTTCGAGGCGTTCCGGTCGATCCGCGACGCCTCTCGGGAGACCGTTGAAGCCCGTCGAGACGATCTGCTTCGACGGCGAGACGATGACGGCCCCGACGCCGCGCGAGGGATCCTTGCTCCACGTGGCGATCTGCTCGCTCAGGGCGAGGAATCGTCGATGCCATCGTTCGCCGAAGTGCTCGGTCATGGGACATGGACGGTAGCGGGACGGGGGGCCCGTCGCTGGCAGCCCGGCCGGCCGGGGATCAGCCGTCGACGGGGATGGCGCCACCGGCCGCCGCGGGATGGGTGGGCCAGGGTCGGGGGTCGGATTCCGGAGGCCCCGTCCGGATCGATCGGGACCAGAAGCCCACGTCGTGCCACGCACCGTTCTTCCAGCCGGATCGAGGAAGGACCCCCGCCCGTTCGAATCCGAGGGACTCGTGGAGACGGACGCTGGCCGGGTTCGGAAGCGTCACGCCCGCGACGAGCTCGTGGTGGCCGAGCTCCTCGAGGATGCGCATCAACGCCAGCATCAGCGAGCGACCGATCCCTCGGCCGCTCCGGGCTCGATCGACGTAGACCGACGTCTCCATGCACCAGCGGTAGGCCGCCCGGGATCGGAACGGGGTCGCGTAGGCGTAGCCCGTGACCTCGCCGTCCTCCGCGAGGTGGACCAGCCACGGGAGGTCCCGGGTGGTCCGCTCGATGCGGCCCGCCATCTCCCCTTCGTCCGGGGCGACGAGCTCGAAGCTGGTCGAATCGCCGTCGACGAAGGGTCGGTAGATCTCGGCGATGCGTGCAGCGTCGGCGGTCGTGGCGGCTCGGATCATGGGGCACGACGGTACCATCGCCCCGTCGCCTCCCTCGTCCGGATTCCGGAGACCGCTCATGCGAATCGTCGCCCTGGCCTGCGCCGTCATCGTGTCGTCGTTCGCGATCGCGGCGCCACCACCTCGCGTCGTCCCGGTGCCCGGTGGGTGGAACGAGCTCGAGCCGAGGGACCTCGCGGGATACGACGGCTTCGCCTGGTACCTGCTTCCCGTTCGGATCCCCGACGACTGGAGGTCCGAGGACCTGGTGCTCGAACTCGGCTCGATCGACGACGCCGACGAGGTGTTCTTCGACGGCGTCCGGATCGGGGGGACGGGCGGGATGCCCCCGAACGCCCGCACGGCCTGGCAGGCGGCTCGTCGGTACACCGTGCCGGCGTCCTTGGTCGAGCCCGCCGCCGCCGCCGTCATCGCGGTCCGCGTCCACGACTCGGGCGGCAACGGCGGCATCTGGAGCGGTGAGCCTCGGCTTTCGGGAAGGCACGGCGCCCTCGACCTTCGCGGTGCCTGGTGGCTCGTGCCCGGCGACGATCCGGGTCGCATCGAGGAAGCATGGGCCCCGACGCTCGCGTCGTCGCTCGCGGAGGCCGCCGAGGCCGCGGGGATGTCCGTCGCGGGCCTGCCGCTCGCGGGTTGGACGACGCCCAGCACGGCACCCGCGCCCGTCGGCGACGTGCTCTGGTACGAGCGACCCGCTCGCCGCTGGACGGAGGCCCTCCCGATCGGCAACGGCCGACTCGGGGGAATGGTCTTCGGCGACCAGTCCGGCACGATCCAGATCAACGAGGACTCGGTCTGGGCGGGTTCACCGATCGATCGTCTTCGGGAACCGTCGGCCGGCGCCCTCGAGAAGGCGCGACGGCTCTGGTTCGAAGGCGAGGTCGTCGCGGCCCAGAAGATCATGCAGGACGAGTTCATGAGCGAACGACTCGTCCGGAGTCACCAGACCCTCGGGACGGTCGAGACCCGGATCGGCGAGGACTTCGAGTCGATCCGCGACTACCGGCGCTCGCTCGACCTCTCGACCGGCGTGACGGACACGAGCTTCGTCGCCGATGGCCATCGCGTGCGATGCCGCATGTTCGCGAGCGAGCCCGACCAGGTGATCGTGGTGCACTGGGAGACCGAGGATCCCGACGGGTTCGTCGCCGGGCACCGGCGCGGACTTCCCCCGGCCGGAGACATCCGGGCCGAGACGGCGATGTCGCCCGATCGGGCCGTCCGGATTCACCTCGGCCGGGCCGTCAACGGCGATCACGCCGGGGTGGCGTGGGCGACGGCGGTCGGCCATCGGGTCGACGAGGCGATCGGCGGCGGGGACATCGATGCTCCATGCCGGTCGTACACCGTGTTCATCGCCGCCGCGACCGACTACGCGGCTCGCATCGCGTCGGTCGGGCGATACGGGCGTCCGGATCCGCGGCCGATCCTCCAGGCGCCGCGCGATGCCGTGCTCGGTCGGGTGAACGCGGCCATCGAGCGCGACTTCGACGATCTCCTCCGACGACACGTCGCGAGCTTCACCCCGGTGATGGAGCGGGTCTCCGTCGACCTCGGCGAGACCTCCCAGGCCGCGAAGCCCACGGACGTCCGACTCGAGGAGCTGGCGGCCGGTCGCGAGGACCCTTCGCTCTTCTCGCTCTACTTCCAGTTCGCCCGCTACCTGCTGGTCTCCTGCAGTCGCCCCGGCACGCTGCCCGCGAACCTGCAGGGGCTCTGGAACGAGCACGTCGAGGCACCGTGGAACGCCGACTACCACGTCAACATCAACCTGCAGATGAACTACTGGCCGGCCGAGGTCGCGGACCTCGCCGAGTTCCATGTCCCGGTGTTCGACTTCACCGAACGCCTGGCCCGACGCGGGCAGGAGACGGCGCGTCGCCTCTACGACGCGGATGGCTGGATGGCCCATCACACCAGCGACGCCTGGGCGTTCACGGTGCCGATCGGCCGGACGGTGTGGGGCATGTGGCCGCACGGTGGCGGATGGATGACCCGGCATCCGTGGGAGCACTACCTGCACTCCGGCGACGTCGTCTTCCTTCGAGAAAGAGCATGGCCGCTGCTTCGCGGTTCGGCCGAGTTCTACCTCGACTATCTCTGCGAGGATCCCGCGACCGGCCGACTCGTCTCCGGCCCGAGCAGTTCGCCGGAGAACACCTTCGTCACCGACGACGGGCAGCGGGCCGACATCGGGATGGGGAACGCGATGGACCAGCAGATCGTCTGGGACGTCTTCACCAACCTGGTCGACGCCGCGACGGTGCTCGGGGTGGAGGACGACGAGGTCGTCCGCCAGGTCCGTGCGGCGCGCGACCGGCTCGCGATGTCCTCGATCGGAGAGGACGGTCGGCTGATGGAGTGGTCGCGTCCCTTCGGCGAGGCCGAGCCCGGCCATCGTCACGTCTCCCATCTCTACGGCCTTCATCCGGGCGCCCAGTTCAGCTTCGAGAAGACGCCCGCGTTGATGGCGGCGGCGCGACGCACGCTGGAGCACCGGCTCGCCAACGGGGGCGGCCACACCGGCTGGAGCCGGGCCTGGCTCGTGAACTTCTTCGCCCGGCTCCACGACGGGGGAGCGGCCTACAACAACCTCCGGCTCCTGCTGATCAAGAGCACGCTCCCGAACCTTCTCGACAACCATCCACCGTTCCAGATCGACGGGAACTTCGGGGGTGCTGCGGGGCTCGCCGAGATGCTCGTGCAGTCGCATGTGGCCGAAGACGACGGCTTCGCCCCGGGTCGACCGCCCCGTTTCACGATCGACGTGCTTCCCGCCGTCCCCGACGCATGGCCCTCGGGCGAGGTCCGCGGCCTCCGACTCCGGGGCGACGTCTCGCTCGAGGTCCTTCGCTGGCGCCCGCATCGGATCGACCTCGAGCTGGCGAGCGGGTCGCGGGACCGCGTCGTCCTCCGGCCGCCTCCGGGCTGGTCGGGCATCGATCCGGGTGACGGACCCTGGATCGCGAGCTTCGACGGCGGACGGGCATCGTTCACGTTCGTCCCGTCGGACAGCCGATTCGTGAAGGACGCCCGCCGGTCCGAGGATCTCGAGGAGGCCGACCGCCCGTGACCGTCTTCGTCGTCAGCTTCGCGATCTACACCCTGCTCATCGTGGCCGTCGGCGTCGTCACCGGTCGCCATGCGGGCCGGGACCAGGAGGCCTACTTCCTGGGCGGCCGCACGCTCGGGCCCTGGGTCGCGGCCCTTTCGGCCGGGGCATCGAGCGAGTCGGGATGGCTCACGCTCGGACTCGTCGGCTGGGCCTTCACGAGCGGCGTGAGCGCCTACTGGATCCTCCCGGGCGTCCTGCTCGGCTACCTCTTCAACTGGACCGTGCTCGCGGGTCGGCTGCGAAGCGAGAGTGAACGCCTCGGCGCCATCACGATTCCCGACTTCCTCTCGATGCGTTTCGGGGAGGCGTCCGACGGTCGCCCCGGTGCCGCCCCCGTCGTCCGGCTGCTGTCGGTGCTCGTCGTCCTCGTCGCGATGTGGATGTACGTGGCGGCCCAGTTCGCCGCCGCCGGGAAGGCGTTCGAGGTCGCGTTCGAGCTGCCCTACATCGCCGGCGTGGGCATCGGTGCGGCGATCGTCCTGCTCTACACGGTCATCGGTGGATTCCGGGCCGCGTGCTGGACCGACTTCATCCAGGCGATCGTGATGGTCGCCGCGCTCGTGGTGTTCCCGCTCTGGATGCTGGTCGACGCCGGTGGCCCCGCCTTCATCCGCGACTCGCTCGCGAACGTCGACGACGGCGGATTGCTGGGTTTCTGGCCGGAGCAGACCGGTCTCGCCCTCGTCGGGTTCCTCTTCGGCTCCGGCGCCCTCGGGATCAACTTCGGCTACCCGGGCCAGCCGCACGTCCTCGTCCGCTTCCTCGCCCTCCGCAGCCGTCGTGACGCGGTCGCCGGTGCGGTGATCTCGATCACCTGGGGGGCCCTGGTGCTGGTCGGTGCGGTGACGCTCGGGCTCCTCGCCCGGTCGTACACCGTGACCGAGGCGGCGTGGACCGCAGGCATGTCGATGGATCTCGCCGCGAACGCCGCGGACGCGGGCGAGACCGCCCTCGTCGTCTCGGCGAACGCGTTGCTGCCCGGGATCCTCTCGGGCGTCGTGCTGGCGGCGGTCCTCGCCGCGATCTGTTCCACGGCGGACAGTCAGCTGGTGGTCGCGGCCAGCGCCGCGGCGAACGACGTCTACGCCCGACTCGTCCGTCGCGGGACCCCGTCGGCCTGGGTCAACCGCATCACCGTCCTGCTCCTCGGACTCGGCGCGATCGGCCTGGTGCTGGATCCCGACCTGAACGTCTTCTCGTTCGTGCTCGAATACGGCTGGGCGGTGCTCGGGGCCGGATTCGGACCTCAGGTGCTCCTGGCCCTCTGGTGGAAGGGCGCGACGCGCGCCGGGGCGATCGCGGGGATCGCGACCGGCTTCGGCGTCGCCCTTGGATGGAAGTGGTTCTACGACCCCGCGGCGACGGGGGTCGAGATCTACAACCTGCCGGTCGCGTTCATCGCGGCGCTCGTGGTCAACGTGCTGGTCAGTCTTGCCGCGGGCCATGGCGACCGCGAACCGAGCGGGGGGAAGTAGCAAGCCTGGGGCGGGCGTCAGCCCGACGGGCTGGCGAAGCCATCCGCGACCTGACAAGGAACCCGCGGGAGGCGAAGCCTCCAACGCGGGTTCAAGTCAGGGCGACAGGATTCGAACCTGCGACCTGCGGCTCCCAAAGCCGCCGCTCTACCAAGCTGAGCTACGCCCTGCGGAACGGTCAATTGTACGATGGCGGCCTTCCCCCATGCGAGGAGCGGCCCATGTCCCGCCGAGCGTCCGCAAATCCCCCCGGTGCGATGATCACGGCGGTCCTTGTCGTGGTCGCCGCAGGCGTCCTCGGTGGTTGCCGGACCCAGGGCAGGCTCGACGACTACACGCGGTACAACAACGTCCGGAACGACCTCGAGCCCGAAGTGGCCCAGATGGTCATCCAGGAGTACGCGACGGCCGCCTCCCGGCTGGTCTCGGGACGGATCGAGACGATCGAGGAGGTCCAGTCGGACGCGGCGGTGGCCCGGAAGGTGAGTCGCTTCGGGGAGGCGTTCCTCGCGTCCATCCGACATGCCGCGTGGCGACTTCATCCGCTCGCCGCCGCCCTCGACTCCACCGTCCTGCTCACCCAGGTGGCGTCGTTCCTCGACGGTCCGCAGGCGGAGACGGAGTTCGGCCCCGCCCTGCCCGCCTTGAGGGAACTCGTCCGGGACGTGGATGCCACGCTCGACGATGCGCTGGATCGGATCGTCGAGGATCGCGGCAAGCTGGAGGAGGTCTCGGTCGCGACGTGGGCGATGGAGAACCCGATCACGGACATCGACCTCAACCGGCGTTCACCCCTCACGGACCTCGCGGATGATGCGCCCCGGCTCGGCGACGCGTTCGATGCGGTCACGAATCTCGAGTTCGACATCTCGACGATCTACGGTCGGGTGAACGAGGCGATCTCGATGCTTCCGATCGATCTTCGACGCCAGATCGTCGCCGCGACCCGCGCGGTTCTTCGCGAGCCGATCGTGGTCAACGCCCTCGTGGGCTTCTCCCGTCTCGGTGAAGGCATGAAGGAGACCGGGGAGGCGTTGAGCCGGATGAACCGGACCGTCGACGAGCTCGGCGAGCACGTGCTCGAGGACGTGGAACGTCAGCGCAGCGAGACCATCGAGGCGATCTCCGCCGAACGGGAGAAGATCCTGTCCGGGATCGAGGAGATCGTGAAGGTCGAGGCCGGGGTCGCGGTCGAGAGTGCGGATCGCATCGCGTCCGGCATCGCGGACCGGTTGGTCGAGGGGATCTTCCGGATCGTGATGGTCGCCCTGTTCGGCTTCGCCGTGGTGGCGATCGTGGTCGCGCTCATCGTCCGCCCCCCGCGGGGGGGCTGAGCTCAGGCCTTCCCGGCGAAAGGTCCCGATTCGAGCCAGGACCTTGTTCGCTCCGGCTGGAAGACGTGCGGGTAGTGACCGGTGCCGTTGCAGGTCTCGATCATCGCATCCGGGCGGATGCTCGCGAGATCGTCGACCGGCATCCGCGCTGGATCGCCGGCCAGGCCGAACACGTCGCAGCCGAGGGACGCGACCGACTCGGTGATCGGCCACTGCACGCCGCCGCCGATGGTCATCGCCGCCTCCACGACGGGGGCGAACATGAACCGTCGCTCGATCTCCAGTCTTCGCGGTCCCTGGTCGTCGAGGTGGAAGAAGTCCGGGATCCATGTCGACGCTTCGGCGATCCAGGCCGCCTGGGTCGCCAGCCTTCCCGAGGTCGCCGCGCGATCGATCCAGTTCGTCATCCGTTCGATCGTGCCCTCGCGACGATCGGACGGCATCGGGACGCTCGCATCGAGCAGCACGACCCGCCGCACGGCGAGCGCGGGGTCGGCGGCGAGAACGCTGGCCATGGCGCCTCCCATGGAGTGCCCGACGATCGTCGAGGACTCGAAACCGGCGTCGACGATCGTCCGCCGGACGCGTTCGAGGACGTCGTCCGCGAACGCCCTCATCGCCGAGGCCGCCTCCTCCGGGCCGCGATCACCGGGCGACGGCCACTGTTCGAGATCGAACGATCCGGCGGCGGGCATCCAGGACACGGTCAGGACGGGGCCGGGGAAGGCGGACCGGACCGACTCGATCTCGTCGCCATGTCCGCACCATCCGTGCAGGAAGACGACCTTCTCGGGGCTGGGGGAGGGATCGGGCATCCCCGGAGACTAGCGAAACCGCCGGATCGCCCGCAGGCCGCCCGCCCCGGGCCTCGGGTCGGCTATTCTCCGCGTCCGGAGTCGATGCGCGGCTCCCTCCTGGAAGGCGTCCATGACCAGCAGTTCCTCGATCCTCCTCGCCCTCGACGGCATCGTCAGCTACCTCCCGGTCGCGGTCGTCATCGTCATGGCGGCCGTGTTCGTGGTCGCGAACATCGTGGCGACGATGCTCATCGGCCCGCAGGCCGATGGAGCGGTCAAGGGCCTGGCCTACGAGTCGGGCATGGATCCGATCGGGTCGGCCCGGAAGCGGTTCAACGTCCGCTTCTACATCCTCGCGATGACCTTCCTGGTCTTCGACGTCGAGATCATCTTCCTCTACCCGTGGGCGGTGACGTTCACGAAGCTCGAGCCGGGCAGCGCCGAGAGCGCCCTGTTCCTCGGGCGGATCATCTTCTTCGTCGCGACGAGCATCGTCGCCTACGTCTACGCGTGGAAGAAGGGCGTCTTCCGGTTCGACTGAACCGCCGGACGCTCCACCAGCGACCGAAACGAGAAGGCCCGCCCGCCGTCGCCGGCGGGGCGTCCAACATCTCACGGGCGGTTGTGGACGATC
>JAYZBK010000145.1:0-11114 GCA_036339295.1 Planctomycetota bacterium | reverse complement strand
GTAGCCGGGATCGGCGACCGGGGCGGACCTGGGTTGAATCGGGACTGGATCCGGGTTTGATCGGGTGGATCGGTGGCCTCGGTCACGAGCCTGCCGGGTCTTCGAGGGGATCCTCGAAGCCGCACTCGGCGCAGGTCCGTCCGGACCGGCCGCCGGGGGCGTGATAGCCGCATTTCGGGCAGATGGCGATGCCATGCCTCCTGAGCACGGTCGCGTAGTACGGGATCATCGCCCGCTTCCACAACCAGCGACAGGGAAACGCCCACAGCACGACCTCGAGGACGGCGAACAGCAGGATCAGGAGAACGAGCTGCGCCCAGTCGCTGACGGCGTCCGCGAGGACCGGCGTGGCGATCATCAGTCCCATCGGCAGCCCGCCGGCCACGAGGACGATCATGACCCATCGCCACGCGCCGCCGAGTCGAACCCTGCCGGTCCGATCCGTCTTCCCGCCGAAGCCGGTCGAGTCGTTCATCCGAAGCGTTCGAACCTCCCTCCGGATCGTCGACCGCCCGACCCGATCGAGATCGAGGTCGTGCACGCAGTCGGGTTCGAAGTGCCGGGCGAGGGTTTCGAGCATGAGGCGGGCGCGGCGGTCGTTGAAGGGCCGGAGCCTACTCCGTCGGTGGGCGACTTGTCTCGGCCGTCGGACCTGGAGACGATGGCGACCATGACGAACAGCCGCTCCCCCGTACTCGAGATCCCGGTGGACGATCCCGCGACGGCGCGGGCGGCCGCCGGCCACGCCGATCGGCTCGAGGTCTGTCGCGATCTCGAGGCCGAGGGCCTGACTCCGTCGCCCGAGTACCTCGCGGAGATCGTCGCCGCCTCCCGGGAGGAGGGGCATCGCCCGGAGATCGCGGTGGTCTTCCAGGAACTGCCGCCACCGGAGGATCGTCGGATCGTCGGACCCGCCGACTTCCGGGCCCGTCCCGAGGACCTGCGTCGCCTCGCGGAACTCGCGCCGGCGTTCGCGGCGGCAGGGGCCGGGTCGGTGGTGCTCGGATTCGCCGACGAGGACGGTCTACCCGACGAGGCCGCCGTCGCCGAGGCGGTCCGCATCGTGGGGCAGCACGGCCTGCAACTCGCCTTCCATCGGGCCTTCGACCTCGCGCACGACCCGGCGGAGGCCGCCCGTCGTCTCGAAGCCCTCGGCGTCGATCGGACGCTCGCCGCGGGATCCTCGGGTTACGACGCGTCGGTCGCGACGCTCGACCAGCGGGTCGAGCGACTGGCCGTCGCCGCGACCGCCGTCGACCCCGGGCGGTTCGCGATCGTGCCGTGCGGCGGCGTTCGTTCGAGCAATCTCGCGTCGTTCCTCGCCGTCACGCCGCATGTCCATGCGAGCTGCCGGATCCGACCCACGGCGTTCGAGCTCGGGCGATTCGACGAGGCCGAGGCGGCCCGTCTACGCGATCTCGTCCACCCCTGACCGACCGGCGTCAGCTCCACTCGGCGATCAGGAGTCCGAGGTCGGCGGAGTTCGTCGTGCCGTCGCCGTTGAGGTCGGCGTTCGGGGTGTTCCACGCCGCGATGAGCAGCCCCAGGTCGGCCGAATCCACGATCCCGTCGCCGTTGAGGTCGGCGGGGTTCGGGGGCTCGAAGCCGTCGCAGGTGATCTCGAGGGTGCCCTCGCCCGAGGAGCCGTCCCGGCTGCCGATGCGGATGAGCAGGACCTGTCCCTCGAAGACGAGGTTGGACGCGACGGCGTCGTCGCCGCAGTCGTTGTCGCTGCAGGCGTACGGGGCGTCGCCGGAGGTGGGGCAGGTCGCGTTGTAGACGTCGAGTCGCGAGTCGAACGTCGTGCCGCAGGTCGAGACGATCATCGTCCCCGTGCAGGGGGCGACGAACCGGAACCAGATGTCGCTGTCGACCTGGGGGCCGCCGGAGGCGCTGCAGGAGAGTGCGCTGTCGATCCCGCTGTCGGTCGCGCCCTCGGTGGTGAAGGCGAAGGTGCCTTCGGCGAGATCGATGGCGTCCGCGCACTCGTCGTTCGACGGCGGCTCGACCGGGTTGCAGGCGAGGGAGCCGTCGATGTCGTACCCCGACACGAACGACCAGATCGCGGTGGTCGCGAAGTTGGGAACGTCGTGTTCGCCACCCTGTCGGCGGAAGTGCTGGACACCGTGGCAGCCGGGGCCCGGGGCCCAGGTGTAGCGGGTGACGCCTCCGCCGAGCGACACGATCTCGGGCTTCGGATCGGCGTCGTTCTTCGCGACCCAGAAGGCGTTCTGGGCGGCGACGGACGGCGACCAGACGCTGCCGTTGTACGGCGCGTAGAAATCGTTGGTCCCGAGGATGTGGCACACCGCGGTCGGCGCGCCGGCGTCGCAGTTCTCGAAGCTCCACATGTACATGTTGGCGGCGACCGGGGCGATCGCGGCGATCTCGTCGCTCTTGGCGCAGGCGAGGTCCCAGCAGAAGCTGGCACCCATCGAGTAGCCGCCCGCGTAGATCCGGCGGGGGTCCGCGTTGTAGGTCGTGACGAGGTCGTCGATGACGGCGCTCGTGTACTCGATGTCCTTCTCGTAGTTCCCGTTGGTCTCTCCTCCGAGGTCGTAGCCCCAGCACCGGCAGTTCTCGAGGACATCGGGGAACGCCTCGGGATACACCGCGATGAACCTTTCCGAGTTCGCGAGCGATCGGAAGTCGGCCTCCAGGTTCAGCGCCTCGTTGGCGTTGCCGCCACCCGCGTGGAACCACATCATGACGGGCATGTTCTCGGCGGGGTCGAAGCCGGTCGGCAGGTACAGGAGATACCGTCGTGCATCGCCGTCCACCGTGAGAAAGCGGAAGAACTGCTGCTGGCCGAACGACGCCCCGGACGTCGCGAGGAGCGTGAGCATCAGGATGGTGGTCGAGATCAGGGCTCGGTCGAGGCGGAGGGGCATGTCTGGATTCCGGGGGCTGGTCGCGGTGGGTGGACGCTGACGGTGGGACATTCAGTAGACGGAAGAAACGATCGTTGTGTTTCGTCTTTCCGGGATTCCCGCCAGATCGGGTCGTTTCGGACGGTCCGGCACGGGGTCGCGAGCCGGGTGGAGGACGACACCGCCCCGTGATCGGACCGACCACGGGGCGGAGGGATGCGTTCGGTCGGGTCGGCTCAGTCGAAGCGGTCGAGGTCCATGACCTTCGTCCAGGCGGCGACGAAGTCGTGCACGAACTTCTCGGTGGCGTCGTCGCTGGCATAGACCTCGGCGAGGGCTCGGAGCTGCGAGTTCGAACCGAAGACGAGATCGACCCGGCTGCCGGTCCACTTCATCTCGCCGCTCGTCCGGCAGCGGCCTTCGAAGAAGTGCTCGCACCGCTTCGAGACGTCCCATTCGATGCCGGGGTCGAGGATGTTGACGAAGAAGTCGGTGCTCAGGGTCCCCGGTCGGTCGGTCAGGATGCCGAGGGTCGAGCCGTTGGTGTTCGCGCCGAGCGCCCGCATGCCGCCGACCAGGACGGTCATCTCGGGGGCGGTGAGCGTGAGGAGGCAGGCCCGATCGACGAGGATCGCCTCGCCGGGGCGGGGGTCGTCCATGTTGTGGTGGTTGCGGAAGCCATCGGTCGCGGGCTCGAGCACCGCGAAGGAATGGGCGTCCGTCTGCTCCTGCGAGGCGTCGGTCCGGCCCGGACGGAAGGGGACGGTGACGTCGACGCCGGCGCGACGAGCCGCCTCCTCGACCGCGGCGCAGCCGCCCAGCACGATCAGGTCGGCCAGCGAGACCTGCTTGCCACTCGACTGGGCTTCGTTGAAGGCGGACTGCACCTTCGTGATCGACGCGAGGGCGCCGTGCAGGACGTCGGGTTCGTTGACGTCCCAGTCCTTCTGGGGGAAGAGCCGGATGCGGGCGCCGTTGCCGCCGCCCCGCTTGTCGGTTCCGCGGAACGTCGAGGCGGACGCCCAGGCGGTGAGGACCAGTCGTTCGAGCGGCAGGCCGCACTCGAGCAGCGCCTTCTTCAGGCCCGCGACGTCCGCGTCGTCGACGAGCTCGTGGTCGACCGCAGGCACGGGATCCTGCCAGATCAGTTCCTCGGCCGGCACGTCCGGGCCCAGGTAGCGGGCCCGCGGGCCCATGTCGCGGTGCGTCAGCTTGAACCACGCCCGGGCGAACGCATCACCGAACTCCGCGGGGTTCTCGTGGAAGCGACGCGAGATCGGGGCGTAGATCGGATCGGTCCGAAGCGCGATGTCCGTCGTCAGCATCATGGGAGCGTGCTTCTTCGACGGATCCGCCGCATCCGGGACCGTCGTCGCGGCGGCGGGGTCGGTGGGGGTCCACTGCTGGCAACCACCGGGCCCCTCGGTCAGCTCCCACTCGTAGCCGAGGAGGGTGTCGAAATAGCCGTTGTCCCATCGGACCGGGTCGGGCGTCCAGGCGCCTTCGAGGCCGGAACTGATGGTGTCGGTGCCCTTGCCGGTCCCGAAGGAGTTCTTCCAGCCGAAGCCCATCTCCTCGATCGGCGAGCCTTCGGGCTCACGACCCAGGTACACGGAGTCGGGGGCCGCCCCGTGGGCCTTGCCGAAGGTGTGCCCGCCCGCGACCAGGGCCACGGTCTCCTCGTCGTTCATCGCCATCCGGGCGAACGTCTCGCGGATGTCGCGTGCGGAGGACATCGGATCGGGCTTTCCATTGGGCCCCTCGGGATTCACGTAGATGAGACCCATCTGGACCGCCCCGAGCGGGGTCGAGAGCATGCGGTCGCCGGAGTAACGCTCGTCGCCGAGCCATTCCGTCTCGGGACCCCAGTCGATGTCGGCGTCCGGTTCCCAGACGTCGGCCCGACCACCGCCGAACCCGAAGGGCTTCAGGCCCATCGACTCGATGGCGCAGTTTCCCGTGAGGACGAAGAGGTCGGCCCATGAGAGATTGCGACCGTACTTCCGCTTGATCGGCCAGAGGAGCCGTCGAGCCTTGTCGAGGTTGGCGTTGTCGGGCCAGCTGTTGAGCGGGGCGAACCGCTGGTCGCCCGAGCCGGCGCCGCCGCGGCCGTCGTGGATTCGGTAGGTGCCGGCGGCATGCCACGCCATGCGGATGAAGAACGGGCCGTAGTGCCCGTAGTCCGCAGGCCACCACTCCTGCGAGTCGGTCATCAGCGCGAAGAGATCCTTCTTCACGGCCTCGAGGTCGAGCGACTCGAACGCCGCGGCGTAGTCGAAGTCCTCGCCCATGGGATCGGACTTCTCGGAATGCTGGTGGAGGATCGAGAGGTCGAGCTGGTTGGGCCACCAGTCGCGGTTGGTGCGGCGGGCCTGGGTGGCGCTCGAGGCCGGGGAGAGGAAGGGGCAGTTCGCGGTGGTCTCTGACATGGTGTTCCTTCGGGGAGATGGGCGACTCGGAGGGGGTCTCGGGCCGGCGGAAGCCCCCGCCGTCCCGATGTCGTTCCGTCCCTGGGACGTTTCGAGGACCACCCCGGAATCCGGGTCGTGGAGCGGTTTGTAGTCTCGATCCCGGCTTCGGTCAAGAATCCTGAAGGAGGGCTCCGGCAAGCACCATCCTCGGCCGATGATCTAGCATTCCTGCGGTGGGAATCTCCTCCCGGCCCGCGATGGAGTGGACGAGATGGCGGACGAAACTGGACCGGAAGCCCGGGATCGACGAAGGGACGAGATCGCCGCCCGGCTGGGGCGAAGACGAGTCTGGTTCGTCGACGACCCCGAGATCATGCGGGTGCTCGAGGAGCCCCGGGACCTCGCGACGCTCGAGTTCATTCGCGCCGCCGGCGTCCCGGTGCCACTCGCCCGACTGGTCGAGGCGGGGCACGTCGAGGCGGGGGCGTCGTCGGAGCGGTTGGACCGACTCGAACGCTCGGGGCTCGTCGAGTACTGGAAGGGGCCGTCCGGTGCGGGCTATCTCTGCGTGGACCCGATCTTCACCTTCGTCTACGACCCGGAACGCCCCGTACCGACCGACGTGATCACCCGCTACCGATCCATGATCCGTCGACACAACGACTCCGTGGAGGAAGCGGCGGGGGCAGCCGTTGATCGCAGCCCCTATTTCGATCGAATCCTTCGAGTGAACCGCGACCAGCTGGCGCGGATCGACCAGGCCATCTCGCGGGTCGCCGCCGAGGCCCGGCAGGCCGAGGAGGCATCCGCTCGTCGCCGGCCGGAGGACGACGACCGGGGCCCCCTGAGGCTCCAGGTCGCCCTCACGCACCTGCCCCTCGGTACGGAGACCCTCGCCCCGATCTACTTCATGGACCTCTCCTACGAGCACGCCGAGTCGGTCATGACATCCGCCGCCGATCGGCTCACCCCGCGGCAGCAGGAAGTCGCCGCGTTCATCATCTCGGGCCGGTCGAATGCGATGATCGCCCAGGAGCTCGGAGTCTCCGAGAACACCGTGAAGTCCTCGATCCGTGAGATCTACCGCCGCCTCGAAGTGGACACCCGGGCCGATCTCGTGCGCGTCCTCACGGTCTGATCCACGGCGTCCGGCCCACGGCCGGATGCCGGGTCGTTCGCGTGAGGCCGGGGACGGCGAGGGGTGATCGGAGTGGAGCGGCCCCGTAGTCCCGCCGTGGCGGTCGTACGGGGCCAACCCCTCCGATGTGGAGCGACGCCGGATGAACGTCGTTCGACTTGGACTCGCGAGGCTCGGATCGAGTCCCGCAAGCATGGACAAGAGCGTCGGATCGAGGCTAGAACAACGGAGCCGCGAAGTCCCGCGTTCGCACGCGATCTCGCCCGAATCGAGCATGATCGAACGTTGGCTCCCACCCGATCGGGTGGCGACGGACGGTCGATCGGGCCTTTCCGCCGCCGGCATCTCCGGACGACGCCTCAATCCTGCTCGACGAGCCACCATCCGTCTGCGAGTCGGATCTCGAAATTCGTGTTCCACCAGACCGTCTCGCCCGGGTTCGTCCCCGTTCGACGGACCAGGAAGATCCCTCCTCCCTTGCCGCCACTGAGCTGGAGGCCGAGGCTTCCGGCTGGTCCGGATCGGGAGACCCGCTCGATTCCGAGGACCCCGGTGACCGGGGACCATCCGCGCAACGCCGCATCGCTCATCCCATCGGACGTCCGCGCGATGCGTTCGACGCCGTTCCGGTGGAGGTGGAAGGACAGTCTCGTCGGCCAGGAGAGCAGCTCGTTCCGGAGCTGTCGGTCGGGAAGCAGGGCGACCAGCAGGGGGTTCTGGGAGAGGAGGAACACGACCGCCGTGAACGCCATGATCCTCGTCCGCCTTCGGACGCGGATCGACGGGATCGACGAAAGCACCGCGACGAGGAGCATCAACGGCACCAACGGGATGCCGGCCATCAGCACGAGGATCGGCGACCCGCCGAGGAACGACCAGGTGAAGGTGCCGACGGCGGAGACGATCGCGATCCAGGTGAGCGTCACCGTCGTGCGACGAAGCGTCTTGGCCGTGCGGGCGGCGTTCGGCGATTCGGCCGTGGTCGACGGATCGGTCGGGAGGAACGGCCGTCCGCACTCCTGGCAACGTGCATCACCGGACGGTTCGAGCGGGTGCAGGCACTGGAGGCAGTACCTCATCGCGGACAGGCGACTGGCGGGACCTGCGGACATGTCGGCATGGTAGTTTCGACGTCATGGAGCACCCGCGACCCGTGACGGAGGCCGAGCCGCCGATCTCGCCGTCGATCTCGCCATCGGGCCCTCGTCCGTCGCGGCCCGCCGGCCGGGAGCTCGGCCCATCCGGGGTCCTCGCGTGCCAGGTCGTCGCCCTGCCCGCGATGGCTTCGTGGCCGCTGCTCGCCTTGTTCGTCGAGCCCGACCTGCTCCAGGGCGATCATTGGATCCTCGCGGTCGGTGGAGTCACCTCGGTCCCGATCGGCCTCGCGACCGCCTTCGCCGGCGTGGGGAATCAGTGGTTGCTGGGCACGCCGGCCGTCGCGGCCTGGGGCCTGGCCTGGTTGCTCCCGCCGTGGCTGCTACGACGGCGGCTGCGTTCGAGGGGACGCATCGTGGCGATGATCGCCGGCCAGTCGGGTTTTTCAGCGCTCCAGGCTGGATTCGGCCTGTTCCTCATGGCTGCTCGATCCGTCTGATGGACTTTCGGCGCCGTCCTGCAGTCCCCGCCTGCTAGGTTGGGCTCGATGGCGCTCGACTCCCGGAGAAAGATCATGCATTCCGACACGCTCGTGCTCGCTGGGCTTCTCGGCTTCGTCTCGCCCCTCGCCGCCCAAAGCGTCGATCCCTGCGATCCCGCTTCCGAAGCCTGGATCTACCCGGCCGAGGCATCGGACATCGACGATCCGGTCAGCTGGGCGCGATTCGCGTGGGATGGTTTCGTCGCCGTCAACTGGCCGCAGCTCGAGGGCGGCTCGCCCGGCGAGCCGGACACCGGCGTGACGATCTGCGACCTGCCGGGCGGCCGACCGGCGTTCCTCCAGTGGATGCAGAAGGGGCAGCTGCTGCTGGCGGGCGGCGAGTCCCCGGGCACCTGGGATCTCCCGACCGTCTCGACGCCGATGTACACCCCCGATGACGGCGGTCCGACGCTTCCGCTGCTCGGCGCCCTCTCGAAGAGCAGCGATCCGGACCTCGTCGACGAATTCGACGAGGCCTTCAGCCGTCGTCCGCTGCTCGACCAGAACGGTCGATACGTCCTCTACCAGATCTTCCTCAACCGTTCGGAGTTCGAGTACATCTCGCAGAACGGCTACTACGACGCGGTGAACCAGTACGCCGCGTTCCAGCCCGGAGGCGACTTCCGCCCGTTTCCCAAGGCGGGCGAGCCGGACGAGTTCGTTCCGCCGGTCGTCCTCCCGGACTGGGCGAGGCAGGGCGCGATCGAACTCAAGGCGTCATGGAAGCAGCTCGACGAGGCGGAGATCGCCAGCGGCCGGTTCTTCATGCAGGACGTCTACTTCGCGAGCAACATCTCGGCGGCCGATCCGCCGTGCGGGCCGGTGACGGTCGGCCTCGTCGGCCTGCACGTGCTCCAGCTCACGCCGAGCACGGGTGCGACCTGGTTCTGGGCCACCTTCGAGCAGGTCGACAACGTCGACCTGCTTCCCGGGAACCCCAACGGCGTTCCGTCCTTCAACCCGGGTCCCGACGCCGAATGCGCCCCGCCCTACGCCGAGGGCTACTCCTGCAACGCCGAGGAGTGCACTCCCGCCGATCCGACCGGCCAGACCGACTGCCCCCCGTTCGCGCCCGAGTCCGGTCAACTGCCCGACGTGTGCGAGGCCGATCCGTCCCGGGCGGTGAACGTCTCCCGCATCCCGGAGATGGTCACCCCGGACTACGTCGAGTCGGTGAACGACGAGTATCGCGCCGCCCTGCCGGCGCCCTGGAAGTACTACCGCCTGTTGAACACCATCCAGCCCGACCCATCCGGCCCTTCCTGCATCCCGCCGCAGGAGAACAACACCGTCAACACCGCCTACCTGACGAACACGACGATGGAGACGTACACGCAGTACTACGACTTCATCTCGCTGGCCAAGTGCGACGGCTCGGTCCCGGATCCCGTGAGCATGAACTGCACCGACTGCCACGCGGTGGCGATGCCGCTGGGCGCCCCGACCGTGGACTACAACGGCACCGAATACCCGGATCCGAGCGTGCAGATCTTCTCCTTCATGCTCAACAACGCGAAGAGCTCCTGCCCCGCGGACTTCAACCACGACCGCGTGGTCGACGCCGCGGACCTCGGCATGCTGATCGCGAACTGGGGCTCGTCGAACTCGTTCTACCAGCTCGACGGGGCCGGCCTCGTCGATGGCGGGGATCTCGGGATGCTGATCGGTGCGTGGGGAGCGTGCCCGGATGCGACGCCGATGCGGCTGCCCGCGGACCGGGAGACCGACCTCGCCGAGGACGAGACCGACGCCTTCCGCCGGTTCGCCGCCCGGGTCTCCCGGCCCTGATCGGCGAGGCACCGGAGTGGACCGGAGTCACCGGCGGGAACGCGGCGTCCAGCCCTCGGCGAGCCGCCAGCAGCGATGGATCCCGCGATTCCGGAAGTCCTCCGGAACCGAACGGTGACTGATCTCGTGGATTCCGAATCCCTCGGGAACGGCAGTCTCGTCCATCTCGAACGAACGTGAGTTCGTGGAGAAGAAGACCTCGCCTCCCGGGGCGACGAACGGGGCGATCCACGACAGGAGGCGGGGGTGGTCCCGGTCGACCGAGAAGGAACCGGCCTTCATCCGCTTGGAGTTGGAGAAGGTCGGGGGATCGCAGACGACGATGTCGTATCGGCGGTCGTCCGCCGGACCGGCCTCGAGCCACTGGAGGCAGTCCGCCTGGATGGCGACGTGGTCGTCGTCGAGTTCGCGACCGTTGAGCGCCAGGTTCCGTTCGTACCAGTCGAGGTACGTGCGGGACATGTCGACGGTCGTCGTCTGCGCGGCGCCGCCGAGACGGGCATGGACGCTGAACGCGCCGGTGTAGGCGAACAGGTTGAGCACCCGCCGGCCCTCCGCCCGGTCCCCGACGGACTTCCGGGTGGGGCGGTGATCGAGGAAGAGTCCGACGTCGACGTAGTCCGAGAGGTTGACCTCGAATCGCAGGCCGTGCTCCACCACGATCTTCGAGCGGCCCGACGAGTCGACACGCTCGTACTGGGCCCGCTCGCCGGTCCCGGAGGACTGGCGGCCCCGCGCCTTGACGTGCAGGCGATCCCGCGGGATGTCGAGCCCGGCGAGGACCTCGGCCTCGAAGTCGCGTCGATGCTCGATCTCCTTCTCGAGGGAGTCGTCCTTCTTCCGGTGAAGGACCCAGGCCACGGCATCGCCGTCCCGGGTGGGGTCGTCGCCGGCCTCGTCGGCGTACCAGTCGATGATCGCCGGGTACTCGGGGATGTCCCGTTCATAGAGACGGAAGCAGCCGATGTCCTGCCTCTTCGCCCACTTCCGCAGGTGCCGCATCCGCTTGGCCAGTCGCTCTCCGAGCATGGGGGAGAGCCTACTCGTCGGAATGGTCGCTGCGCAAGGAACGCGGGGCCGACCTCGAGGAGGTCGGCCCCGCGTGGATGTCGCGAACGAGGCGGTGATCCGAGGGGGATCAGTTGCCCTCGTTGGAGAGCATGTCGCGGCCGGTGATGCCGCCGGTGGTGTACATGTGCATCCCGGTGTTGACCAGGGTGTCGTAGCTGTACTGGCCGCCGTAGCCCTGTCCGTGGCCGAAGAACGAGGCC
>JAYZBK010000144.1:0-3607 GCA_036339295.1 Planctomycetota bacterium | reverse complement strand
CGGTGTTGGATCGGACCCTCTGGCAAGGGGGAGCGGCCACGGCCCCCCACTCTGTTTTCCTCCGTGGCATTCCCGTTCCCTCTCCCGCAACTAGGAGAATTCAAGAAATGCGAAACCCCACTCTTGTTGGTTCCGGCCTCGCCATGGTCGTTTCCACCGCGGCCCTGGCCGACATCACCGGCGCCTACGTCGTCAGCTACGAGGCGACCGCAGAAGATTTCGGCGGAGTAAGCACGACCGTGTTCGTCCAGGATCTCTACCTCAGCTCCAACAACGACGCTGATGTGGCCTTGAACGTCTACAACATGAAGTTCGACGGCGCTACAAATAGCGCCAGCAGCTACTACCAGAGCCAGACCAGCACCGGCTGGAAACTCCAGAACGCCGGCGGCTTCTTCGACTACGCAGCCCTTCGGGAAATCGACTCCTTCGTCACGATCGGTGGCGTGGATCAGGACACCCTGCGACCCGAGCAGCTTGAAGGCCAGGGCGGCGACATCGGCCTGGACCCGAACTTCGGTGGCAACAACGCTGTCGCCCCCGGCGAGCTCGCCGGGTGGTACAACGGAAACCCGGAGAATCTCGCCGGTCAGGTCGGGCAGGTCGCCGCTGCAGCCAACGACGGCACCTTCGCTCTCGGCGTGATGGTCGGCCGCTTTGCGACTACCGAATTCGCCTCGCTTGAAGGTGCGACTTTCGAAGTCACCTGGAACCAGGGCCTCGGCACTGGCGGCGTGCAGCAGACCTTCACCATCACTCCCGCCCCCGGCGCTCTGGCCCTTCTCGGTCTCGCCGGCATCGCGGGCCGTCGTCGTCGCGGCTGATTCCCGCCACGACCCGACAGTCTGACCACCAATCGCAACCCTCCCGGCCTTTTCAGGCCGGGGGGGTTGTTCTTCTTTGCCGCCGAGCCGACCCACGTCGCTCCCCCACGGAACCAGGCGGAAGCCGAGCGAGGAGCACCGCCAACCGATACCCCGGGCACCGTCGGAGCGTTTCGGGATCTGCGCCTTCCGACGAGGGCCTCCACCCCATCCCGACCATCAACCAGGAAAGGACGCTGCGAGCGATCACTACGAACCACTCCGCTCGTCCCGACGACTCCTCCGCGTCCCGAGATACCGTGATCGATCCATCTACTCGCCAACGAATTCATCGGCCTCCCGGGAAACCAGTCGTCTTCGGACCGGCCCCCCGAAGAAAGATGATGAAGAGCCAGCCCTCCGACCGACAGGCCGGGGGACTGGCTGGAATCGCCGATGCAGGGGCGGAACAGTTCCTTCGGCGGCGGTTCCGCGGGCCCTAAAACTTCGGTCAGCCCGCGAGAACCGACTGGGCGGCCGCGAGTCGCGCGACCGGCACCCGGAACGGGGAACAGCTCACGTAGTCGAGTCCGACCTCGTGGCAGAACGCGATCGAGGAGGGATCGCCGCCGTGCTCGCCACAGATGCCCAGCTTGAGATCCTTCCTGGTCGAACGACCCTTGCGGCAGGCCATCTCGACGAGCTGGCCCACGCCGGTCGTGTCGAGGGACGCGAAGGGGTCCACCGGCAGCACGCCCTGGGCGAGGTAGTCCGGAAGGAAGGTCCCGATGTCGTCTCGGCTGTAGCCGAAGGCCATCTGGGTCAGGTCGTTGGTTCCGAAGCTGAAGAAGTCGGCCACCTCGGCGACCTCGTCCGCCGTCAGCGCGGCTCGCGGAATCTCGATCATGGTGCCGATCAGGATGTCCAGCTTGCCGGAGAACTTCTTCGCCCTCCGAGTGTCGGCGATGACCTGCTCGACCCGCTCCCGGAGCATGGCGAGCTCCTGCCGGGTGCCGACCAGGGGAATCATGATCTCGGGGCGGGCCTTGACCTTCTTCTTCGCACAGGCGATCGCCGCCTCGACGATGGCCTGTACCTGCATCTCGAGAATCTCGGGATAGGTGATCGAGAGACGACAACCTCGGTGACCGAGCATCGGGTTCATCTCGTGCAGAGCCTCGATCCGAGCCTTGAGCTTGGCGGGCGAGATCTTCATCTCCTTCGCGACCCTGGCCGCCGCCTTGGCGTCGTGCGGCAGAAACTCGTGGAGCGGCGGATCGAGGAGCCGGACCGTGACCGGCAGACCCTTCATCGCGGTGAAGATCCCGGTGAAGTCCTTCCGCTGGTGCGGGAGAAGCTCCTTGAGGGCCCGGCGACGATCCTTCTCGTTCTCCGCCAGGATCATCTTCCGCATCGACATGATGCGATCACCCTCGAAGAACATGTGCTCGGTTCGGGTGAGGCCGATGCCCTCGGCCCCGAAGTCCCGAGCTCGCTGGGCGTCCGCCGGCGTATCCGCGTTGGTTCGAACCCCGAGGGTGCGGAACTCGTCGGCCCAGCCGAGGACCTTCTTGAAGTCGCCGGTGATGCCCTTGGGCTGCTCGGGCTTGAGCCCTTCGCCGAACACCTCGCCGGTATTGCCGTCGATCGAGACGATGTCCTTCGGCCCGAAGGTCCGGCCGCCGACCGTGAAGCGACGCTTGGCGGCGTCGATGCGAACGTCTCCGGCACCCGCCACGCAGCACTTGCCCCACCCCCGGGCCACCACGGCCGCATGGCTGGTCATGCCGCCGGTGGAGGTCAGGATGCCGGCGGCCATGTGCATGCCATCGACGTCCTCGGGGCTGGTCTCCTTGCGGACGAGGATGACCTGCTCGCCGGCACTGGCCCGCTCCACCGCCTCTTCGGCGGTGAAGGCCGGGGCACCGACCGCGGCTCCGGGCGACGCCGGAAGGCCAACAGCCATCGCCGTCGCACCCTTCTTGGCCGCGGGCGGGAAGGAAGGCAGGAGAAGCTGGGTGACGTGATCCGGGCTCACCCGCATCACCGCCTCCTTCTTGGAAATCAGCCGCTCCTTGACCATGGCGGCCGCGATCTACACCGCGGCCGCGCCGGTCCGCTTGCCGCTCCGCGTCTGGAGCATGTAGAGCTTGCCCCGCTCGATCGTGAATTCGATGTCCTGGACGTCGCGGTAGTGCTTTTCGAGCTTCGTACGGACCTTCAGGAGCTCCTTGTACGCCTTCGCGTCCCACTTGGCCATGCGAGCGACGGGCTCGGGCGTGCGGATGCCGGCGACCACGTCCTCGCCCTGGGCGTTGACGAGGAACTCGCCGTAGAACTCGTTCTTGCCGGTGGAGGGGTCGCGGGTGAAGGCGACGCCGGTGCCCGAGTCGTCACCGGTGTTGCCGAAGACCATGGCCTGGACATTCACCGCGGTGCCGTTCAGGCCGACGATTCCCTCGATCCGACGGTAGCTGACGGCCTTGTCGCCCATCCAGCTCTTGAAGACCGCCTCGATCGAGGCTTCGAGCTGCTGGAACGGATCCTGGGGGAACGGCTTGCCCACGTGCTTCTTGTAGACCGCCTTGTAGAGCTTGCAGAGCTCCCGGAGTCCGGCGGCATCGACGTCCGTGTCCTCGACGACCTTGAGCCTCTTCTTCAATGAGGCGAACGCCTCCTCGAAGTGGTGGTGGTCGACGTCCATCACGACGTCGCCGAACATGTTGATGAGTCGACGGTACGCGTCGAAGGCGAATCGCTCGCCCGCCGCGGCCGCCATCGCCTCGACCGACTCGTCGTTGAGC
>JAYZBK010000143.1:0-5542 GCA_036339295.1 Planctomycetota bacterium | reverse complement strand
GCGTCCGCGCCGACGAGCAGCCGCCGGCTCGCCAGTTCCCCGAGGGCGTGACGACCGATCCGGAGGCCGCCGCGGAGGCGGGCCGGCAGGCGTTGGATGCCCCTCGCGGCCAGTCGTTCGACGCGACTTCGCCCGTCGGTCCGTCGATGCGCAGCGAGATGCCGGCGGTAGCCCCCGAAGAGCTCGTCGCCGCCATCGCCGCCGAGCGCCACGACGACCTCCTCGCGGGCGGCGCGGGCGAGCAGCGTCGTCGCGACGAGCGAGGCATCCGCGAAGGGTTCGTCGGCGATCGTCCCGAGGCTCGCAGCGGTCGTGTCGACCTCGTCGGCGGAGGGGCGGATCACGTGGTGACGGCCACCGATCGCCGCGGCGATCCTCGCCGCCTCGTCGGACTCGTCGAACGGGCCGGTCGAGGCGAGGGTGTAGCACGGCAGGTCCTCGAGCACCTCCGACGCGAGGGCCGCGACGATCCGGGAGTCGATGCCGCCCGAGAGGAACATCCCGATCGGACGATCGGCGCGACAGCGGCGATGCACGCTCTCGCGAAGCACGTCGAGCAGCGTTCGCTCGTCCCGGTTCGACCTCGATCGAAGCGGGCCGTCGGGGTCGGTCTCGAAGTCGACCGGAGGAGGCGTCCACCAGCGCCCGCGATCGAGGGATCCGTCCTTCAGCGAGACGCGGACGAGGCCACCCGGCGGGACCTGTTCGACCCCGGGCCTGATCGACATCGGCCAGGGGACGACGCCGAGCGCGAGGAACCAGTGGAGGGCGTCGGGATCGATCCCGGCGAGACGTTCCCGGAAGGGGGACGGCATCGCCTCGAGGGCGCGAAGGTCGCTGGCGAAGGCGATGCATCCCGACGCGGTCGCCAGGAGAAGCGGCTTCTGCCCGGCGCGGTCGCGGGCGAGCACGATCTCGTCCGACTGCCGATCGAGCACGGCGATCGCGAACATGCCGTCCACCCGGTCGAGCATGCCGGTCACGCCCCAGCGTTCGAAGCCCGCGAGCAGCACCTCGGTGTCGCTCGTGGTCCGGAAGGTGGCTCCGTCCGCCTCCAGTTCGGCTCTTCGTTCGGGATGGTCGTGGATCGCGACGTTGAAGACGATGTTGAATCGGCCGGTCGCCGAGGTCATCGGCTGGTCGGCTTCGGGGCGGGGATCGGTGATCGCGAGTCGGTGGTGGCCGAGGGCGACCCCGCGGGCCCGGTCCACGAGCGACCCGTCCCCGTCGGGACCGCGTCGCGCGAGGATCGGATCGCCGTCGCGAAGCGCGGTCGAGAGGTCGAGTCGCCGCTCGGGATCGACGATGCCGGCGAAGCCGCACACCGTCAGGAGGGTTCCCGCGCCGGGGTCGGCGTGTTCGTCGACGACGCCTCGACGTGGAGGCCGGCGTGCCGTTCCATGAGGTCCCGGAGGGCGGCGCGGTCGCGCAGGTCGACGCCCCGTCGCACCGCCTCGAGCATCGCTTCGGTCTCCTCCGGGCCGAGCCGCTGCTCGCGGGCCCGGTGGATCCGCGGGTGCGCGGACGCCTCCGAATCCGCCCCTATGAGCAGCTCCTCGTGGATCTTCTCGCCCGGCCGCAGGCCGGTGATCTCGATCTCGATGTCCCCGTCGGGGTGGGCTTCGTCGCGGACGGACAGGCCGCTGAGCTCGATCATGCTCCGGGCGAGATCGAGGATGCGGATGGGCTCCCCCATGTCGAGGAGGAAGACCTCGCCGCCGGTCGCCATCGCCGCGGCCTGCAGCACGAGCTCCGCGGCCTCCGGGATCGTCATGAAGAAACGCGAGATCTCGGGATGGGTCACCGTGACGGGCCCGCCCGTCTCGATCTGGTGGCGGAAGCGGGGCACCACCGAGCCGCTCGACTCGAGGACGTTGCCGAACCGGACGAGGCAGAGCACCGGACCGCGTTGGCCGGATGCCTCCAGCGTCGCCGCCCGGCCCTGCACCACGAGCTCGGCGAGTCGCTTGCTGGCGCCCATCACGTTCGTCGGCCGGACGGCCTTGTCGGTCGAGACCATGACGAACCGTTCGATGCCGCGACGGATCGCCGCGTCGAGCACGGTGGTCGTGCCGAGGACGTTGGTGCGGACCCCCTCGGGCTCGTTCGACTCGACGATCGGCACGTGCTTGTACGCCGCGGCGTGGAAGACGACCTCGACCGCCTCCGAGGCGAGGAGTTCCTCGATGAACGGTTCGTCGCAGACGTCGCCGAGCACCGTGCGGACCACGGGCGCGGTGTGGCCCTCCATCTCGGCCGCCGCCTGCTCCAGTTCGATGCCGATCCGGTAGAGGTTGAACTCGGACTGGTCCACGACCACGAGTCGTCGCGGTCCGGTGGCCAGGATCTGCCGGCAGAGCTCGCTGCCGATCGACCCGCCGCCGCCGGTCACGAGCACGACTCGATCCCCGATCGCGTCGTGCAGGAGGTGCTCCTCCGCCGACACGGTCCGGCGGCCGATGAGATCCTCGATGTCGAGCTGGCGAAGGTCGCGGAAGTCGGCCCGGCCCGCGACGAGTTCGTCGAGGGTCGGGATCGTCAGCACCCGGATCCCGAGCGGTCGCAGGCGGGCGAGGATCGCCCGCCGTTGCGACGGGGCGACCGACGGCAGGGCGAGGAAGACGGCCTCCACGCCCTGGTCCGCGACGAGGGCATCGAGTTCCGCGGTCGATCGCACCGGAAGGTCCGCGACCTTCTTGCCGTGCAGGCGTGGATTGTCGTCGAGGAACGCGACCGCCTTCCAGGTCGGGTCGGCGCGAAGGGCGCTGGCGAGGCCCGCACCGGCCACTCCGGCTCCGTAGATCGCGACTCGCACGGATTCGACCGTCGGATCGGTGGTTCGAAGGAAGCGCCCGGCGGCGAGCCGCCAGCCCCACGTCCCGAGGAACGCGAACACGCCGAAGTTGACGAAGACGCTGCGGGACTGGCTTCCCTCGCGATCGACGATGAACGAGGCGCCGGCGAGGACCAGCGCGGCGACCGCGGACGCCGCGGCGAGCCGCGGCGCCGTCGAGGCGCCGGCATATCGCACGACGATGCGGTAGAGGCCCAGGCTCGCGAACGTGCCCAGGAGGATCGCCGGGGCGAGGAGGAAGGTCGACCAGTGGGCGCCAATGCCGGCGTCGAAGTCGTCGTACCGCACCCAGATGGAGGCGAGGAGCGCGACGACCACCGTGGCGGCGTCGCAGGCGAGCAGGATCGCGAGCTTGACGCTCGCCGGCGCGCCCGACAGGCCGAGGGCGATCCGGGCTCGTCCCGTCGGCGTCACGTCGCCTCGTGCCGGGAGACCCGGCCCTCGCGCAGTTCGTATCGATCGCCCGTGTGCGGGCAGGTGGTCTCGCCGTCGCCCTCGGTCGGAAGCTCCAGGCGCTCGCCGAAGGCGCTCATCCAGCCGACCTGCCTGGCCGGCACGCCCACCACGAGGGCGAAGGCGGGAACGTCGCTCGTCACCACCGCGCCGGCGCCGACGAACGCGTTCTCCCCGATCTCCGTGCCGCACACGATCGTGCAGTTCGCGCCGAGGGTGGCCCCGCGACGGACGATGGTGTCGCGGTACTCGTCCTTCCGGCTCACCGCCGAGCGGGGATTGTGGACGTTGGTGAAGACCATGCTCGGCCCGCAGAAGACGTCGTCCTCGAGCGTGACGTTGTCGTAGACCGAGACGTTGTTCTGGATCTTGACGTTGTCCCCGATCACGACGCGGTTGCCCACGAACACGTTCTGGCCGAGCGAGCATCGCTCGCCGACGACCGCCGCCCCGCAGACGTGGACGAAGTGCCAGACCCGGCTTCCGGCGCCGATCGTGGCACCGTCGTCCACGATCGCCGAGGGATGGATCGTCGCGTCGCGGGCGATGAGGCTCATGCGGTCGTCTCCGGGACGGGCCGGTGGCGCAGTATTCGAGGGGAAGGTTCACGGTCCGGTTGTCGCGGGCCGAGACGTAGGCGGCGATCAGCACCTCGAGGCTCTTCAGGCCCTCGCGGCCGTCGGTCTCGGGCCGTTCGCGGCCCCGGAGCACCTCGATCACGTTTCGATAGTAGCGGGGGTGTCCGTAGCCGTAGACGGAGGTCGTCTCGTAGTTGGCGCTCCGGACCTCCTCGTCGTAGTCCCGTTCGTCGGCGAAGTCCCAGGTCTGGATCTCGTTCACCGCGACCCCGCCGATCTTCACCGTCCCGTTCTCCCCGAGGATCGTCAGGGAACCCTCGAGGTTCCTCGGGTAGGTGAGCATCGTCACCGAGACCGATCCGAGGGCGCCGTTCCGCCACCGGACGTTCATCACGCCGGAGTCCTCGACCTCGATGTCGCGGGCCAGGGTGCCGGCCATCGCCTGGACGCTCGCGACCGGCCCGATCAGCCAGTCGAGGAGGTCGATGTAGTGGCTCGCCTGGTTCATGAAGGCGCCGCCGTCGAGCTCCCACGTGCCTCGCCATCGATCCGTGTCGTAGTACTCCTGGGGCCTGGTCCAGAAGACGTTGACCCCGGCCATGTAGATCCGACCGAAGCGACCTTCGTCGATCGCGCGGCGCAGGAGCTGGAGCGTGGCGTTGAAGCGGTTCTGCTTGACGACGAAGAGATGGACGCCGGCGTCGTCGCACGCCTCGACCATGCGGAGCCCGTCCTTCCACCGCGTCGCCATCGGCTTCTCGGTCATGACGTGGACGCCGGCCTCGGCGGTCTCGATCGTCTGGCGCGGATGCATGCCGCTCGGCGTGCAGACCGCGACGATGTCGGGCTCGGCCTGTCCGAGCATGTCCGGCAGGAGGTCGTAGCGGGGGACGTCGCCGGGGATGAAGTCCTGGTCGAGCCGCGCGGGATCGTTGTCGCAGGCGCCCACCAGCTCGAGGTCGTCGGCGTACTCGCCGATCGCCTTGAAGTGGTTCCGGGAGATGCGACCGCAGCCGACCACGCCGATGCGGATCCGCCGGTCGAGGATGGGGTTCTTCTGTCGTCCGATCACGATGGTCTCGTCCCTGGTTGCCGGCTCCGCGAGCGACGGTCGTCGATCCCGCCGAATCGAGCCAGTCTACCGGGTCTCCGCCGTCCTCACCGGCGTCGCGGAGCCCCGAGAGGCCCTCGAAACCGCGATCACGGCATCGCAGACCGCCTCGAACTCGGCGTCGGTCATCGAGGGGAAGAGCGGCAGCGACACGCACCCCTCGAACCACGACTCCGCACCCGGGAAGGCGGCCGGGATCGGACCGTCGGGAACGAGCGCGGTGCGGCTCCAGTGGGTCATCCGGTGGAGCGGCTTGTAGTGGACGCTCGTTCCGATCCCTCGCTCCGCGAGCCCGTCCATGAACGCCTGTCGCTCCAGTCCGCTCGCCGGATCGAGGTGGACGACGAACAGGTGCCAGGAGTGGTCCTCCATCGTCGCGGGCACCGCCGGAAGACGAAGCCCGTCGATCCCGTCCAGGCGCTCGAGGTAGCGGGTGACGAGGTCCTGCCGCGCCGCCCGGAAATCGTCGGCCCGCTCGAGCTGCGCGAGCCCGATCGCCGCGGCGATGTTCGTCAGGTTGTACTTGTAGCCCGCCGCGACGACGTC
>JAYZBK010000142.1:0-2332 GCA_036339295.1 Planctomycetota bacterium | reverse complement strand
CGCCGAGATGGGACTCGCCAAGCGTCTGGAGGCGACGGCCGAGGACATCATCTCGACCATCCACGCCCACCCGACCATGGCGGAGTCGATGCACGAGGCGGTGCTCGCCACCGAGGACCGCGCGATCCACGCCTGATCGTCAGGCCGTTCGAGGAGACACGACGACGGGCCGGCGTTTCCGCGCCGGCCCGTCGTCGTCCTCGTCTCCCGGTCAGGTCGCCGTCCGCATCGCGGTCCGCACGGCTTCCACCAGAATCTCGTCGAGCGGCGGCCGCACGAGGTCCAGGTGCCGACGATCGATCCGCTCGACCCGGACCGTACGGCTCAATCGCCTCCAGTGGGTGGATCGACCCGGATCGCTTTCCGGCGTGACCAGCAGAGTCAGGGGCCACGCTCCGGGCCGGGCACGCAGATGCGAGATCACCTCGAGGCCGTCTCGCCGAAGGGCGGCGAGGCTGGTCTCGATCGGGTCCGCGGGCCCGCCGCGATCGCGGTAGCGAGAGACGAGATGGTCGAGTCTTGTCCGCCAGGTTCTTCGTCGAAGCCTGGGAAGCATCGGATCGCCGTCCAGCACGACGACCGCCGGATCGGTCCGACGACGGCGACTCCATTCGTGGGCCAGGGCCCACGCCACACCGGCCCCGACCGAGTAACCGAGCAGCGTCAGCGGTCGGTCTCCGACCCGTTCCTCCAGGCGGTCCGTCAGCCAGCCGAGGCCGCCCGATCCGCGGCCCGCGGCCCGGGACCAGTCGAGTCCGATCGCCTCGATGTCGGCGTCGAGCTGTCGGGCGAGCGGCTCGAAGATCCAGGCGTGGCCGCCGAGACCGGGACAGAAGCAGCCGACCGCCGAGCCACTCCTCCGTAGCGTCACGATCGGCTCGGCGTCGAGACCGTCGCGTGCGGGCACGAGGTTCCGGGCCTGCGCGGCCACGGTCGTCGAGGTCGCCCGGGCGTCCGCGGGCAGGACCAGACCGTGGCGGTGCTCCAGCTCCAGGAGCAGTCTCAGTCTCGCGACCGAGTCCACGCCGAGGTCGTCGAGCGAGGTGTCGGGATTCGGACGCGCGATGTCGAGCGCCGCCTGCCACGCATCGGCGACCAGCGACTCCACCGCGGTGACCGGTCGAGCCGACGCCTCGTGTCGCCGCGCGGTCGCGCGTCGACGGATCGCCTCGACGATCGCCGCCCGGTCGGTCTTCCGGGAGGCGTTCAGCGGCAACGCCTCGAAGCCCTCGATCAACGCCCGGCGTTCCGGCGATCCGAGCTCGGCGAGCGTCGCCGCGACCGCGTCGAGGGCGTCGCGGGTCTTCGGAACGATCGCGACGGCGAGGGCCTCGCCGCGTTCGAGTCCGATCGACACCGCGACGACTTCGTCGAGCTCCGCCAGGCTCGACAGTCGATTCTCGAGCGCCAGGCCGTCGATCCGCAGGCCGTTCACCTTCAGGTCGCCGTCGACGCGTCCCTGCACCACGATGCGACCGTCGGGCGCGATCCAGCCCTGGTCGCCGGTGTCGAACCAAGGTCGATCGGGCTCGTCGAGACCGAGTCTGCGGAATCGGGCGGCCAGTCGATCCCCGGACACCGCGAGGTTCCGGGAGCGCACCCAGAGTCGACCGGGCTCGCCGGGTCCGCGGGGTCGATCGGCCTCGTCGACCGCGACGACCTCGACGCCGGGCATGGGATGGCCGACCGGAAGGGGGCCCTTCGACCTGGCGAGCGCGGCCTCGAGATCGCCGCTCGACAGCGTTCCCGCTTCGCTCGAACCCCAACTCACGCGAAGGCGGGACGAGCCGTCGGAGACCCGATGGAACTCGCCCACGTCGGTGGCCCGGACGGGCTCCCCCGAGAGGTGCAGGACGCGAACCCGACCGAAACCGACGCCGTCGGCCGCGGTGCGGGTGAGGTGTCTCAGCAGGGTCGGCGTCAGGGACAGGAAGGTGACTCGATGGTCTCGCAACGTGGCCCCCAGGTCCTCGCCCCGTGCGGCCTCGCCGAGACCGATCACGATCCGGAGCCCGGTGGCGATCCCCATGCAGATGGCGTTCATGCCCCCGGCGAACGACGCCATGCTCATGTGCCCCAGGACGTCGCGGTCCACCGAGATGGGCCACCCGTCGACGCGTTCCCGGGCCTGGTCGCACTGCCTGCCCTGGCTTCGGAAGAACGCCTTGGGTTCACCGGTGCTCCCGCTCGAGAGGTTGCCGATCGCCAGATCGTCACGGCTCGGAACGAGAAGATCCGACGCTCGCCCGGCGAACGACCAGGCCCGTTCGACGTCGGGGTGCGCCACCAGCGACGAGGCCGCCACCACGCCGACGGGCTCGATCGACTCCCG
>JAYZBK010000141.1:0-26515 GCA_036339295.1 Planctomycetota bacterium | reverse complement strand
AAGGCCATGCGATCCGTCTACGAGGCGATGAAGGCCGAGATCGCGACCTTCGCGGCCTCCCAGACCCCGCCGATCGACTACGTCCTCATCGACGACACGATCCCGGCCCTCGAACCCTCGACGGCGGAGGCGATGCAGAAGCAGATCTCCGCCCGCCGGATGATCTACTCGACGGGATCCTTCGACATCACCGACCTCATCATCGCTCGCATGAACGGCAAGGCCGGGTGAACGTCTCCGGCCTCTCCACGGACCTCCGAGGCGCGACGGTCTCCGATCTCGCGGGGCTCGTCGGCGGCGACGTCGAGGGCTCCGCCGATCTCGAGATCAGCGGCGTCGAGGCCCTGCAGCTCGCGGGCGAGGGTGATCTGACATTCGTCGGGGATGCGAAGCACGCGAAGCTCTGGGCCGCGGCGAAGGCGACGGTCGCGCTGGTCACCCGCGAGCTCGACCTCGGTGACTGGGATCGCGAGACGCGGGCCGTGGTGCGCGTGGACGACGCGGACCAGGCGATGATCGCGGTGCTGGAGACGCTCGAACAGGCGACCACCGCCCTGAACGAGAAGCCGGAGATCGGCGTCCACCCCGCCGCCTTCGTCGACCCGACCGCGGAGATCGGCGAGGGGGTCGGCATCGGTCCCGGCGCCGTCGTGGGACCTCGGGTCCGCATCGGGGACGGCTGCTTCATCGAGTCCGGAGTCCGCATCTACGCGGATGCGACGATCGGCCGCCACGTCCACCTGCACGCCAACGTGGTGATTCGGGAGCGTTGCGTCCTCGGGAACGACTGCATCCTCCATGCCGGCGTGGTGATCGGCTCGGACGGCTTCGGCTATCGACCGGACCCCGACGGCCGTGGCCTCCGCAAGATCCCGCACCTGGGGCATGTCGAGATCGGCGACGACGTCGAGCTCGGGGCCAACACCTGCATCGACCGAGGAAAGTTCGGGGCGACGACCGTCGGCCCGGGCTGCAAGATCGACAACCTCTGCCAGATCGGCCACAACTGCCGGATCGGCCGCAGCGTCGTGATCAGCGGCCTCACCGGCATCGCCGGCAGCACCGAGGTCGGCGACGGCACGCTGATCGGTGGTGGATGCGGAATCGCGGATCACCTCCAGATCGGGGCGGGCTGCCAGCTCGGGGCCCGATCGGGACTGATGAACGACATCCCGGCCGGCGAGACGTGGGCCGGGTTCCCCGCCAAGGAGATCCGCCACGCCCTCAAGGAGCAGGCGGTCATCCGTAAACTCCCCGACTGGTCTCGTCGCCTTCGAGACCTCTGCGAACCCTCCTGAATCGAGCGACCGCTCGCCCCCAGAACGATGACCACCGAGACGTCCGAGACGACGACCGAAACGACCCCCGCGGTGTCGACGCGCCAGCACACGCTGGCGGGTCCGACGCGGTTCGAGGGCCTCGGCCTCCTCCTCGGGGCACCGGTGACCGTCGAGGTCGAGCCGGCGGAGGTCGATCACGGGATCGTCTTCGAGCGAACCGACCTGGAGAACCCGGTCCGCATCCCGGCGATCGTCGACCACGTGACGCCCCGCGGCCGCCGAACGACCCTTCGAAGCGGCGAGGCGACGGTCGAGACCGTCGAGCACTTCATGTCCGCGCTCGCGGGCCTCGGCATCGACAACGCCCTGGTGCGGATCGACGGCCCGGAGCTTCCGGGCTTCGACGGCTCCGCGGAGCCGTTCGTCAAGGGCTTCCGGGAGACCGGCCTCGTCGAGCAGGACGCGACGAGGAGGATCTTCGATCTTCGCGAGGCGATCGTCATCGACGAAGGCGATGCGATGATCGCCGCCATTCCCCACGACGCTCCGGGGATGCGGGTCGTTTTCGACCTCGACTACCGCGACTTCAGCGATCGCCTTCCCCGGCAGGTCTTCACCTGGGACACCGCGGAGGGCGACTACTGCAAGGAGGTCGCATCCTGCCGCACCTTCAGCCTCGAGCACGAGGCCCGCGCGATGTGGGAGCGCGGCATCGGCCGTCACCTCACGCCGAAGGACGTCGTGGTGATCGGCGAGGACGGCCCCATCGACAACGCGTATCGGTTCGACGATGAACCGGTTCGCCACAAGGTCCTCGACGTCCTCGGCGATCTCTACCTGGTCGGCTGCCCCGTCCGCTGCCGGGTGGTGGCCCACCGATCCGGGCACGGGTTGAATCGTCGACTCGGTCTCGCCATCCGGGAGCAGATGGCGGCCGTCGACCGCCGGACCACCCTGCTGCACGGCCGCGTGATGGACATCAAGACCATCCAGCGCACCCTGCCCCATCGGTACCCGATGCTGCTGGTCGACCGGGTCGTCGAGATGGACGGGGACCAGCGGGCGGTGGGCGTGAAGAACGTGACGATGAACGAGCACTTCTTCCAGGGCCACTATCCGGGCACCCCGATCATGCCCGGCGTGCTGATCATCGAGGCGATGGCCCAGCTCGGCGGGCTCCTGCTGAGCCAGCGGCTCGAGCACACCGGCAAGATCGCGGTCCTGCTCAGCCTCGACAAGGTCAAGCTTCGAAGACCCGTCGTTCCCGGCGACCAGCTCGTGCTCGAAGCGGAGAATGTCCGGGCCAGTCCGCGACTCGGGCACATCCGATGCCGGGCGGTGGTCGACGACCGGACCGCGGCCGAGGCCGACATCAAGTTCATGCTCGTCGACGCCGAGTCGACCAACGGCTGAACCAGCCCGATAACCAGGGGCGGATCCGGGCAAAGTCGGCGGTTCGTGTTCAATCCACGGTCCCGATGGCCCGATGACATCGTGGTTATCCCCCTCGCACTCCCGACCGGAACGACCCGCATGCGCGTGCTCATCGACGACTCCCCCTGCGACACCGAAGCCACCACGATCGGCGAGGCGGTGGCGGCCGCCGCCGAGGCCGCGGAACGAGCCGGTCGGCTCGTCTGCGAGGTCCTCGTCGACGGGGCGCTCCTCTCGGAGGAGGAACTCCAGCAGTCCGCCACCCTCGCCCGGGCCGCCTCGGAGGTCCAGCTCGTGACCACCACCATGGACGCCCTCCTGAAGGACGTGTTCGTGCCCGCGGCCGAGGCCCTCTCCGAGACCGCGGTCGCCCAGCAGGAGGCCGCGGAGCTCATCCAGTCGGGCCGGATCGCCGAAGGCATGAACAGCCTCCGCGGCGTCATGGAGACGTGGGTGAGCATCCGCGAGGCCGTCGAGAAGGGCCTGGTCCTGGCTGATCTCGAGGCCGAGGATCTCGTGGTCGACGGCATCGCCCTGCCCGAGGCGATCGGCCGGCTCGGCGTCCGTCTCGGGGGTCTCAAGTCCGCGATCGCCAACGAGGACGTCTCCGCGACCTGCGACTGCCTTCTCTACGATCTGCCCGAGTCGACCCGGGAATGGACGACCGTCCTCCACGGGCTCGCCACGCGCTACACCTCCGAAGACTGAGCCGAAAGCCCGACGCCGGGCTCGCCACGCGGAACACGCCCCCATGCCAGCGAAGAAGAAGCCCTCCATCGCGGAATCCCATCTTGCCGACGCCGAGCGGGCGTTGAAGTCCGCCCGCTGGTTCGACGCCGAGCGAGCCGCGCTCGCGTCGCTCGACGCCGCGATCGATGCCGGGCTCCACGAACTGGCCGCCGAAGCCGTGCTCCCCCTCCAGGAGGCCCGGCGACAGCGCGTCCTGATGGCGATCGACGCCAGCGGCGGAACCCCCTGCGTGATCGACGACGTCGAAGCGGAACTCGAATCGGTCGACGAGGGCGTCCACCTGCTGGTCCCCCACGCCGTGGCCGCCGACGCTCGACGCATGCGGGTCGTCGCTTTGCAGACCGAGACCCCGATGGTCGCGGTCTGCCGCGAACCCGAGACCGACGCCGGACTGGTTCCGATCGTCGCGATCGGCGGCGTGACCGTCCGTGCCTACGTCGATCCGCCGGAGGACCCGTCGGCCCCTTCCATGGAATGGACGCTCGCCGCACTCGAGGCGCTCGGCGACGCGGCGATCGAACGAATCGACCCGGCCGCGAGCGGTCCCGACCGGATCTCGGGTCTTCGGAATGCGTTGGAGTCGATCCCGGAGCACGAGAAGCTGCACCAGGCGCTGGCCGCGGCCCTGCGAGCCGCCGCCGGCTGACCGGCCGTCAAGCCCAGGTCAGCGACTCGGGCAGTCGATTGACGTTGCGGCAGCCGTCCTCCTCGACGAACACGAGATCCTCGATGCGAATCCCACCGATCCTCGGGTCGTACAGGCCCGGTTCGATGGTGAGCGCGTCCCCGACCACCAGACGGGGACTCTCGCCGGACGGCGCGAAGTCGAGCAAGGGAGGTTCGTGGACGTCGAGTCCGAGACCATGGCCGGTGCCGTGGACCATCCTCGCCTCGGGGGGATCCTCGGGCCCGGGCAGCCCCACGCCGAACCCATGGGCTCGAATCACGGCGATCGTCGCCTCGTGGACCGACTGCGCCGTGACCCCCGCCCGAGTGGCCTCGACGCCCGCCGCCTTCGCCTCCACCACCGCCGCGTGCATCCGCCCGACCTCGGGCGGCACGTCCCCGTGGACCACCGTTCGCGTGCAGTCGCCGTTGTAGAGCGTGCCCGTGTCGCGGGGAAAGACGTCCACGATCACCGGTTCCCCGGTCCGCAGGACGCCGGAGCCGAGCTCATGGCAGTCCGCCCCCTGCGGACCGCCCGCGACGATCGCGGGACGAGGCGAATGGCCCGATTCGATCAGGTGGGAGGCGATGATGGCCCGCACCCGCTCGCTCGTCAGCGGCGATCCATCGACCTCGAGCGTGCCGTCGGACGCAAGGTCGGCCCCCCCGATGGTCTCGCACGCGATGCGGATCGCCGACTCGGTCGCTTCCTGGGCCTTCGTCATCGCGGCGATCTCCCCGGCAACCTTCGCCCGACGATCGTTGACGCCGAGATCGCGATCGCACACCACCGTGATGCCACGCTCCTGGAGGCAGTCCACGAAGAGGGCGGGCAGGTCGCGATGCACGATCGCCCGTTCGAAGCCGTCGCGGACGAGGCACTCGGCGGTTGCCTGGGCCGTCGCGACCGCCCGATCCGCCGAAAGCCCCGCCTCGGGCGTGAAGTCCGCGGGGCACACGATCGTTTCGGCCCGGGCGTGGCGGCGGGCACGGTCCATCTCGATGTCGCGGAGCATCAACCGCGATCCCGACACGCCGTCGCGATTCCAGGCGATCCACGCGGCGGGGTCCCCGACCGAGAAGCGAATCCGGTGGTAGAGCGTCATGTCGTGGGCGGGGATGCCGGCGATCACCATCGCCGTGCGTTCGTCGAGTTCGTGCATGGATCGGACCCAATTCGGCGACCGCGAAGGCCGGGGGACTTGTCGGAGCGACGGTGGCAGGCGATGCTACCGGTTCAACCGAATCCTTGAACCCCGGAGACCCACATGCTTCGTCCCTTCATGCTCGGATCCTGCGTACTCGTCACCCTCTCGGCCGTCCTGGGCGGCTGCGACAGCACACCATCGAACAAGGCCATCGTGGGAAGCTGGGAGGGCCGGGCCACCGACGCCGATCGCCCCTTCAGCTTCGGGTCCGTCACCTTCGCCCCGGAGGGGCCGAGCACCGGGACCTACACCGCGGAAGCGAAGTACGGCGACAAGACGAGGGTGCAGACCGGGTGGTTCGCCATGACGGCCGAGGGCGGCCTCGTCCTCGACGGGGAGCGCACCTACGACCTTCGATTCGAGGATGGCGCCGTCGTGTTCGTCGATCCGACCACGGGGAACGCGATGACCCTCGATCGCTTCGAGTGATCGCGACCGCGAGACGGCTGCAGGAAGACACGACGGTCCGCGCCCCGAAGGGTCGCGGACCGTCGTCCATCAGGAGGACAAGAGCCAGAGGAGGTCAGGCGCGTCGACGACGCCCCATCATGCCGGCCATGGCCAGGACGCCGAGGGCGCCCGGCGCCGGGACGAGGTTGCCCTCGACCCACTCGACCGACTCCTCGAAGTCCTCGTCGTCGAGGCCGAGGTTGAAGACGATCCAGAACGAATCGCTGGTCGCGTAGCCATCCATCTGCACGTTGAACTCGAGCAGGTACGAACCGGCCGCGGAAGCGGGGTCGATCCCGAAGATCGGGTGCAGGTCGTAGTCGTCGGTGATCAGGAAGTCGAGCATGCCGCCCGATCCCGAGCCGATCGAGGCGGGACCGTAGTCGACGGTCATGGTCGTGGACGCCGCGTCGAAGCCGGCACCGTTCCAGACGCCCAGTCCGGCGATCAGGTTGAGGCCGAGGGTCGCGCCCTCGGGAAGGCCGAGGTCGGCCGCGACGCCACCGATGCCGGGCTCGTCGATCGCGAACGGGAAGTCCGGATCCTCGCCGAAGTGCGCCTCGAAGACGCGGAGGTTGGCGACCTCGAGGGTCTCGTTGTCGTGGTCCCAGCCGCCGGTGCGGAGGGTGCCGTTGTCGTTCCAGACACCGATGTCGTAGTGCTCCTCCTCACCCTCGCCGTCGGCAAACGCGGACGCGGAGAGAACGAGGCTGGACATCAGGCAGGTACTGATCAGGGTCTTCGGATTCATGGGGCACATCCCGATTCACTTGAATGGGACGGCGACGAGCCGTCTGGGGAAGGATTGAAGAAACGGGAAGAGGATCAACCGGGGCAGTCGCCCCAGAAGGAAAGAAGCAGGCCGATGTCGGCGCCGGTCACGATGCCGTCGCCGTCGAGGTCGATCTCGGGATCGGTGGAGAAGAAGGCCGCGAGGAGCTGGCCGAAGTCGGCGCCGTTGACCCGGCCGTCGCCGTCGTAGTCGCCGGGACACTCCGGGGCCGGCTCGAGGGAGTCGAGGGCCGCCGCGACGTCGGCATCGGAGGCCTGGTAGTCGAAGAGGATGGTGAACGGTTCGCTCTCCACGATCCCCATGGTCGAATAGAGGACGAACTCCGTGCGATAGACGCCGGGCTGGCGGAAGCCACCACCGTCGCCGAGCAGCTCGAAGTCGAGGTGGCGGTGCCAGCCGCCGTCCGACTGGACCGCGAGGTCGAAGCCCTCGACCGGCTCGTCGTCGCAGATGGTCTCGAGCGTGATGAAACCGATCCGCAGACGTTCCGGGACGTCCACCGGGTCCTCCCAGGCGGAGATGACGGAGTTCCAGCGGCGGAGTCCCGAGAGGACGTTGAAACCGACGCGTCCCGGAGGCAGCGTGCCCGGCACCGCATCGAAGCCGGGGTTCGAGGTGTATCCGTCGAATCCGGTGTCGCCGAACTCGGCGAGGAAGACCGACGTCTCGACGCCCGATCCGATGGCGCCGTAGGCGTCGAGTCGATCGTCGACGACTCGAACGCCGATGTCGCCCACGTGCTGGGCGAACACCGAGTCGGACAGACCGACGGTCGCGGCGGAGGCGAGGACCGCCGAGAGGATCCTGTTCCGGGTGGAGGTCATGAAGGGGACTCCGGCTTGACGACCTGCGTCGTCGTTCAGCGAAAGGTCTCGGGCCTGCGCACTCATCCGCCGGCCCCCGGGAGAATGGCGTCGGGGTCGAAGGCGTTCCGACTCCGGGATTCGTAGAGTTCGACGAACGGGCGGGTCCCGACGGACCCGTCGACGAAGCCGTAGTTCGAGGTCGAAACGGATGCGACGACCTCGTCACCCTCGGCGGCCCAGATCGACATCTGGTTGTTCGCCAGCCGCCAGGGCTCGTTGCCGACGCCCCACGACTCGACGTGGACGTGGTCGCTCACCGCGTACGAGCCGCGATCGGCCATGTGCAGGAAGCAGACGATGCGGTCGGGGCGCGAGACGGCGCTCGCCCGATCGGCCGCATGCCCGGGACCGTAGAGGGCCGCCGCCGGCGAGTAGGTGCGGCTCAGGTAGTTGTTCATGCCGTAGCTCGTGCGGCGGAGCGGACCCGTGCCGTCCTCGGCGATCCCGCGGCCCTCGCCGCCCAGGTCGATCGGCCAGTGCGGGCTCGAGTCCAGCGGGGACTTCATCACGATGTCGTCGGTGTAGCTTGCAAGCACCTGGGCGAAGCTCTGGGCCTCGTTGCCATAGCCGCCGTGGGGAAGCCCGACGTCGACGAATCGATCGCTGTTGGTCACCTGGTAGGCGAGGTGCGCGATCCCGAGCTGCCGGATCTGGGACAGGTCCGTGGTGTTCGCGGAAGCCAGGCGCACCGTCCGGATCGTCGGGATGGCGATCGCCATGAGGACGGCGATCACGCCGATGACGGCGAGGAGTTCGACGACGGTGAAACCGCGATGATTCGAGGATCGTGCCATGGGTGGAATCCGGGATCCGACGGTGCTGGAGTGGCATGTGGAACGGGAAGGACGCGGGGCCGGACGTCGCACCAACCGATCTCCCACGAGCGGGAACGCCCTGCTGCCTTCCCGGCGGCCCGGTCCGGCGTCTCGACGAACGGCGGGAGGGTCGCGGGGTCGACCGTCGTCGGATGGGAACTCGTCCGCCCCACGGAGGGCGGTGGAGATCCACGAACGAGTCGGGTCATGGGCCTGGTTGGAGGGGGTGCGACGCGATCAGGCGAGCGCGGGCGGTCCGCGAAGCCGACGAGTGGTCGGCCGGGATCGGCCGTCGGTCATCGCGATCTCGATCGTCACGGTGTCGTGGTCGACGAGATCGGGCAGGAAGGTGCCGACTTCGAACTCGATCGGCGTCGTCGTGGCGAGCAGGATGCATGTGTCGCAGCCACCGGCGGGTGCTTCGCAGGGAACCTCGGCGGGCTCCCCAGTGGGCTCCTGTTCCGTCGCCTCGGGCACGGTGTGGAGGTCGGCGGCTGCGGGGCCATGTCCGGCGCATCCGGCATGGCAGGTGACCGCCGCCACGGTCACGACCGGCTCGCCGGTGGGTCCGTGGACGTGATCCGAGCAGCCGTGCTCGAGCCAGAGGTGCGTCGGGCCGGCCAGCAGGACGCCGACGACCGCCACGAGGACCGTCAAGCCCGGCGACAGGGACCGCATCGTGCGGATTCCTCGTCGGACCAGGTTGTGGAGTGCTCGTGGCATGGGGTCGGGTTCGCGGACGGCTATTGGCAGGATGCAGCCAATTGTAGTCCAAGGGACGGTCCCGACCAACACCGGTTCCGAAATCCCGGCCACAAGGCCCGGGGAGCCGCCTTCCCGTACCCCAGAGGGGCCTTCCACCCCCCTTGCCGTCGGATCAGTCCCGGACGAGCCGCCGGTACTTGATCCGGCTCGGATTGACGGCCGCCTCCCCGAGCCGCTCCCGGCGGTCGTCCTCGTAGCTCGACCAGTCGCCCTCCCACCACTTCACGACGCTGTCCCCCTCGAAGGCGAGGATGTGGGTCGCGATGCGATCGAGGAACCAGCGGTCGTGGCTGATGACGACGGCGCAACCGGCGAAGGACTCGATGGCGTCCTCCAGCGCCCGGAGCGTGTGGACGTCGAGGTCGTTCGTCGGCTCGTCGAGCAGCAGCACGTTCGACTCGCTGCGAAGCATTCGAGCGAGGTGGACCCGGTTCCGTTCGCCGCCGGAGAGGTCGTCGACCTTCTTCTGCTGATCGGTCCCGGTGAAGCCGAATCGCGACACGTACGCGCGACTGTTGACGGTCGCCTTGCCGAGCCTGAGTTCCTCGTCGCCGTCGGAGATCGCCTCCCAGATCGACTTGCCGGCGGGCAGCGAGTCGCGGCCCTGCTCGACGTAGCCGAGCTTCACGGTCTCCCCGACGTTGAAGTCGCCGGCATCCGGCTCGAGGGCCCCGGTGATCATCTTGAACAGCGTCGTCTTGCCCGCACCGTTGGGGCCGACCACCCCCACCACGCCGCCGGGCGGAAGCTCGAACTCGAGGCCGTCGAAGAGAAGCTTCTCGCCGAACGCCTTCGAGACCTTCTTCGCCTCGATGACCCGGTCGCCCAGACGCGGGCCGGGCGGGATCCAGATCTCGATCTCCTTCAGCTTCTCCTTGCCCTCGTCCGCCAGCATCTTCTCGTAGGCGGAGATGCGGGCCTTGTTCTTCGACTGGCGTCCCTTCGGATTCTGCTGGATCCAGCGGAGTTCCCGCTGCAACGCCTTGCGCCGCTTGTCCTCGCCCTTCGCCTCCTGGGCGAGCCGCTTGTCCTTCTGGTCGAGCCAGCTCGAGTAGTTCCCCTTCCAGGGAATGCCCTCGCCGCGATCCAGCTCGAGGATCCAGCCGGCGACGTTGTCGAGGAAGTAGCGGTCGTGGGTCACCGCGATGACCGTGCCGACGTAGCGCTGGAGGTGCTGCTCGAGCCAGGCGATGCTCTCGGCATCGAGGTGGTTGGTCGGCTCGTCGAGCAGCAGGATGTCCGGCTTGGTCAGCAGGAGTCGACACAACGCGACGCGACGCTTCTCGCCACCCGAGAGCGTGTCGCACGCCTGGTCCTCGGGCGGGCAGCGAAGGGCGTCCATCGCCTGCTTCAAGCGGCTGTCGAGCTCCCAGGCGTCGAGGGCGTCGAGCCGCTCCTGCACCTCGCCCTGCTTCTCGAGGAGCTTCTCCATCGCCTCGGGGGTCATCTCCTCGGCGAACTTCGCGTTGATCTCCTCGAACTCCTCGAGGAGGGCGACGGTCTCGGCCGCCCCCTCCTCGACGACCTCGCGCACGGTCCGGGTCTCGTTGTTGAGCGGCTCCTGCTCGAGGTAGCCGATCGTGAATCCCTTGGCCATGTGCGTGTGGCCCTCGAACTCGGTGTCGATGCCCGCGAGGATCTTGAGAAGCGTCGACTTGCCCGAGCCGTTGAGACCGAGGACCCCGATCTTCGCCCCGTGGAAGTAGGACAACGAGATGTCCTTGAGGATCTCCTTGCGGTTCACCGTCTTGGTGACCCGGGACATGGTGTAGATGATCTTCTCGGCGTCGGCGGTCGACATGGGTGCTGGCTCCTGGACGGGACCGCGACAGCGTACCGATGTTCCCGGCCTTGAAACCGCCATCGGCATGCCATCACCGGAGTTCGAGCCCCACTCGCGTCCCTTCGCTCGAGCGATGCGACGCGTTCCCGACCGAATGCCGGGATCCTCGGGACGGAGGAGGTACGCTGGGACCCTCACGGGAGAACATGCATGCCGGAATCCAAGCCGACCATCGAACAGGTCCTCGCCGCCTCGGCGAGCCACCCCGACCTCCGCGCCGGCCTGCTCGCGGATCCCCGCGCGGCTCTCCGTCGCCACGGCATCGAGATCCGCGAAGGGGTCGAGATCCGCGTGGTCGAGAACACGCCCGAGGTCCTTCATCTCGCCCTGCCCCCCGCGTCCTCGCCGGCCGACTCCGGCGACCTCTCCGACGAGCAGCTCGAGGCCGCCAGCGGCGGCGGGCTCACGATCGGTCCGGATTTCGACGTCGCCCTCGCGAACCAGCAAATGGAAATGCAGGACCAATACCGCGTCGGGTGATCCGTCCTGCGACGGGCTGGGGACCGAGGGTCGCACCGCCCTGACATCCCACGGCGCGGGCTCGCTCGAGCACTTCCTGGTGGAGCGGCACCACCTCCACGCGGTGCGACGCGGCCGATCGACTCGAGGCCGCGTCGATCCCGAACCCTGGCCGCTTCGCGCGGCGACCGCCGGGTCCTCGACCCCGGGCTGGTGTCGGCCGCCGGTATCGAGCTCGAAGGCGATCCGGTCATGCTCTGCTCCGACGGCGTGCCGGTTCGCGGGTTCTCGGCCGTGCCGGCGGACCGTGAACAGGACTGACAGGCGCCACCGCGACGGAGTCCCTCCCGAATCCCCGATCGGCGAGCGGCCCCTGGCTACAGTGACCACATGAGCGAGCCCGCCAAGGCATCCCCGCTCCCGACCCCGGTGCTCTTCTTCGACGGCGAGTGCGGACTGTGCCATCGCTCGGTGGCGTGGTTCCAGCGACACGACCGCCGGCGCGTCTTCCGATACGCCCCGCTGCAGGGCGAGACCTACGCCGCGATGCCGGAACCGGGCCCCACCGATCTCTCGAGCATGGTGGTCGTCGACGAGCGCGGGCTCTGGACCGAGAGCGATGCCGTGATCGCGGGCCTCCGGGCGATCGGCGGCGGCTGGGCGCTCGTCGCCGGACTCGGTCGGCTGGTCCCCCGGTTCCTGAGGAACGGCCTGTATCGCTTCGTCGCCCGACGTCGCCTGGGCTGGTTCGGCCCGGCCGACGCCTGCAACCTTCCGGGCGAAGCCGACAGCCTGCTGCCCTGAGCGGTCGACGAGCCGCCGACGCGGCCTCAGGCGTCGATCGCGACCGCCTTGAGCCGCTCGAGGCCGCAGATCCCGGCACTGCGGGCGTGCGTCGCCTCGAGCACCACCTTCGGGGCCATGCCCGCCTCGTCCGCCTGTCGCCAGCGAGCGGCGCAGAGGCACCAGCGATCGCCCTCCTTCAATCCCGGGAAGCCCCATTCGGGCCGGGGGGTCGAGAGGTCGTTGCCGACCGCGCGACTGAATTCGAGGAACGACTCCGTCAGGACGCAGCAGACGGTGTGGACGCCGTGGTCGTCCGGTCCGGTCCGGCAGCAGCCGTCGCGATAGAAACCGGTCATCGGGTCGGTCGAGCACGCGATGAGCGGCCCGCCGAGCACGTTCCGGTCGGCGGCGTCGGCCTTGTCCTGGTCGATCGATCGAATCATGCGTGGGCTCCCTCGCTCCCTTGGCAGCGGACCTCGTCCTGGCGGAAGTGCGGCGATCCGTCGGTTGCGCGACCGGCGATCCGCAACGCGTCGAGCAATCCCCGGAGAAGGACTCGATGGGAGGTCACGAGCCCGTGCCCGCCTTCGAGGCGTCGTCGTCGAGATCGCGGACCGCTTCCTCCACCTCGTCGACGATCACCGGAACGATCTTTCGCGTGCCCTCGCCGAGCGACTGCTGGAAACCGGTCAGCATCATGTCGGCGGCGATCGCGACCAGGATCATGCCCATGAACCGGAGGATGATCTGCTGCGCATGGGGCGTGATGAATCGCTGGAGCAGCCCGCTTGCGGCGAAGCAGATGCCCATGAGGATGGTGAGGGCGGCGGTCCCGACGGAGGTCCCGATCTTCCCGGCAAGCGAGGGATTGGCCGCGGCGACGGTGACGACGGTCGTGATCGAGCCCGGTCCTCCGAGGATGGGCATCGAGAGAGGCACGATGAGCGTGCTGTCGACCGCCGCCTCCTCGGACTGCAGGCTCGAAAGCGTCTTGGTGCCCTCTTCCGTCTTGTGCGCGGAGTTCTCGCCGCCCGAGAGCATCTTGAACCCGATGCCGAGCACGATCAGCCCGCCGGCGAGCTGGAACGCGGGCAGCGAGATCCCGAAGGCATCGAGGATCGCCGTCCCGCCCCAGACCGCCCCGATGAGGATGACGAGCACGCAGATCGTCACCTTCAACGCAGCCTTCGCCTTGTAGGCGGACGGGAGGCTGCCGGTCATCGAGATGAAGATCCCGGTGTTCCCGATCGGATTCATCATCGCGAAGAGACCAAGGAACGCCTTGAGGAACGCGACCGTGTCCATGCGGGACCTTTCTTCGACTCGAGTTGATTCGTCGGAAACGGATTTCCGGGCACGCCGATTCTCCAATCTACCTGCTTTGAGCGTTGACATCCTCCGCCGGCCTCGTACGCTCGCGGGAGCCACCGATCGCCCGGGTTCCCGCGGGTCCTTCGGCGGAAGACGGGGAGCAAGAAGACAACCCTGAAGAATCGGCGATCCCGCGCGGGACCGACGCAATTCGTGCGCGTCGATCCACGTGGATCCTCGCGAGGCCGTCGAGCACGGCCTTGCGTGGACGCGCTGTCCCCGTGTCGAGGTGTTCCCGACCTCGCCCTCCGTTCCCTGCCCCCAGTTCCCCATTCCCGTTCCCCGTTCCCCGTTCGCATTCCGAGGAGAACCGTCGTCATGAGACGTCACATCGACCCCGTGGTCGGGGCACCGACCCCGACGACCTTGCCGGCAGCGGCCGGAGTCACCAACACCATCACCATCGGTCCGGACACCCGGGGCTGGCACGACGCCGGCATCCCCACCTCGACGGTGCCCGGATGGTTCGACGGCTCGCTCGACAGCCTCCAGGCCTCGGGCACCGGCAGGAACCAGTTCCGTCTCATCGCGGAGTCGATCGGGGCCACGACCATCGATGCCCCCCGCGGACGGTGGAACACGTGGTCGACCGAGACCGGGACCAACCAGCTCGACTGGGGCGATTCGTCCGGCGGGGACCTGGGCGCGTCCCCGGGGTCATTCGAGCGCTTGAAGGCCGCCGGCGTGATGGGTGGCTCCGCCGCCTACGACGATGCCGGCATCCTGTCCTTCACGTTCGGCACCGGGTCCGGCTGGGCGGCTGGATTCGACGGCCAGCTGGGCCCCATCACGATCGGCCTGAGGAACGGGTCCTCCCAGATCATCGCCTTCGCCGCCTCGATCCCGGTGGTTCCCGGCCCGGTGGGCCTCGCCACGCTCGCGGGGATCTCGTGCCTCGGGAGTCGCCGACGCCGCTGAACCCCCCGCGGAGTCACCGGTCGAATCGGGACCGGCCTCTCGCCGACGTGCCGGGGGGGCTTCTCAATCCCTCGCGATGCCCAGGCGAACCCGGTGGCCCTCGGCCGTCGCGACGATCGACTCTCGCTCGTCCGGATCGAGCCGATCGACGTTCTTGAGCGCGATCGCCATGCGACGATTGCCGCGAAGTCGCTCGCGGTGGCGGATCATGAAGTCCCAGTAGAAGACGTTGAACGGACAGGCGTCCTCGCCGGTCCGCGCCTTCCGGTTCCAGCGACACCCCTTGCAGTAGGGACTCATCTTGCCGATGTAGTTCGCGCTGGCGGCGTAGGGCTTGGTCCCGACCACGCCGCCATCGGCATGCATCACCATCCCGAGCGTGTTGGGCAGCGTGACCCAGTCCACCGCGTCGACGTACATCGCGAGGTACCAGTCGGAGATCGCCCGCGGATGGATCCCCGCGATCAGCGCGAAGTTCCCCGTGACCATCAGTCGCTGGATGTGGTGCCCGTATCCGAAGTCGAGGACCTGCCCGATCGAGTCCCGAAGGCACGCCATGTCGGTGTCGCCGTCCCAGTACCAGGCCGGGAGCTCGCCGTGCTCGTCGAGACCGTTTCGGTCCCCGTAGTCGTCGCTCTCGGTCCAGTAGACGCCGCGAACGAACTCACGCCACCCCATGATCTGGCGGACGAATCCCTCGACGCTCTCGATCGGCGCATCACCCCGTTCATGGGCCTCGATCGCGGCCTCGAGGCAGTCGCGCGGATCGAGCAGCTGCAGATTGAGCGCCGGCGAGAGCAACGAGTGGTTGAGGAACGGTTCGTCGGTCCACATCGCGTCCTGGTAGCGACCGAAGTCGGGCAGTCGATGACGGATGAAGTCCTCGAGCATGCGGCGGGCGTCGGCCGGCGTGGTCGGCCAGACGAAGCGTTCGAGCCGTCCGGGCGCCTCGGGGAACCGCTTCTCGACGAGTGCGATCACCTCCTTCGTGATCTCGTCCGCCTCCGGGAGCCAGGGGGGCCTCGGCGACGGCGCCTTCTTGAACGACTCGCGATTCGCCGCGTCGTGGCTCCAGGCGCCACCGATCGGTTCGCCATCCGGTTCGAGAAGGACGTCGAGTCGTCGACGTTCGATCCGGTAGAAATGGTCCATCACCGTGGTCTTGCGACCCTCTCGCCACGCCGCGAAGTCCTCGATCGAGGAGAGGAACCACGGATCCTCGCGAACCTCGAGCTCGAAGCCGGCCCTCCCGGCCGCCGCCTCGAGCGCCTCGAGGATCCGGCGGTCGCCCGGCCGTCGGACGACCACCGTCGTCGCGCCCGTCGAGTCGACCGCGTCGACGAGCCCGTCGGCGATCGATCGGGACCCTCCGGCCGCATCCATCGACTCGTACCGGAGCGGCAGGCCACGGTCGGCCATGTCGACCGCGAAGTGACGCATCGCGGCGAGGAACACCGTGATGCGCTGTCGGTGACTCCGAACGTGGGTGGATTCCTCGGAGGCTTCGACCATGAGGAGGACGTCGCGGTCCGGATCGACCTCGTCGAGGAACGGGGCGGTCCTGCCCAGCTGGTCCCCCAGCACCAGGAAGATGCGATCGGCCCGGGCTGGCGACGGCGGGAGCCGCTCTTCGAATCTCGTCATCGGTGACTCCCCGATCGGGGCTTGGAACGCGGATCCCGCCCCCAAAAGAGCACGGCGGCGACAACCAGGGTCGTCACCGCCGCGCCATGGGGTGGCTCTGGCAGCGGATTCGGGCGTTGGCGGCCCCGGATTCGTCCAATTCGTCCACGAGGGCTACCATGGGAGGGGCGGTCCTGCGGCCCGATGACCATGAACAACAGCTACCAGCGAAAACTCCTGTCCCCCAAGGACCTTGCCAACGCCATCGGGGCGAGCGAGTCGTCGGTCAAGCGATGGACCGACCAGGGCCGGCTGGAGATCACGAGGACCTCGGGCGGGCATCGGCGAATCGCCGTGACCGAGGCGATCCGCTTCATCCGGGAGAACCAGCTGCCCCTGCTCCAGCCCGAGGTCCTCGGCCTCCAGATCGACGTGGACTCGGCCTCCTCGGGGATCGAGGTCGGCTCGAAGGATCCGGACGCGGACTTCCACCAGCTGCTGCTCTCCGGTCACGACGTCGGTGCACGCAACCACCTGGTCTCGCGGTTCCTCAAGGGAGAGTCCGTGGCCGCCCTGACCGACGGACCGATCCGGTCGTCGATGGAAAAGATCGGATGGACGTGGAAGGAACGATCCGAGGGGATCTTCATCGAGCATCGCGCGACCGAGATCCTCGCGGGCCTGCTGCAGGACCTGCGTCAGCTGGTCGCCCCCACGAACCCGATCGGCCGGGCCATCGGCGGCGCGGTGGCGGGCGATCCGTACCGCCTGCCCTCCCTCGCCGTGGCCGCGACCCTGAACGAGTGCGGCCTCCATGCGGTCAACCTCGGCGCGAACACCCCGATCTCGGTGCTCCGGCAGGCATCGCTCGGCGACCCCTCCGACCAGCCGCCGTGCCTCGTGTGGATCAGCGTCAGCGAGGTCACGTCGCCCGGGGAGACGAGCGTCGACGTCTCGGAACTGGTCCGGGAGTGCCTGGCCGCCTCGATCGCGGTCGCCATCGGCGGTCGCGAGGCGCACCGGCTCGAGTTCCCCTCGGGAGACGAGGTCTTCCAGGGCGAGTCGCTCACCGGACTGGCCGACTTCGTCAAACGACGGGTCGTCCGCACGAACCGGGACTGAACGGGACGGCGGTTCCTCAGCCGCAGCCCCCCCATGCCCCGAGCATCAGCCCGAGATCTCCGCCGTCCACGGCGCCGTTCCCATCGAGATCGGCGGGACAGGGACTCGGGCAGGGACCCCATGAACCGAGCAGGAGACCGAGGTCGCCGCCGTCCACGACGCCGTTGCCGTCGAGGTCGCCGGGACAGGAGGCCTCGGGCGCGAACTCGACGATGAAGGCTCGACGCACGTTGGAGTCGAAGGTGTCGTCGAGCTGGCGACGGGGTCCGTCGAGGAAGCTGAAGAAGCATCCCTTGTCGCCCGTCTCGTTGGGTTCGCCCGGGGCCCACGGATCCCAGTCGAGGTCCGCCCCGCTCGACCATCGCCAGGCGCCCTCGACCCGCTCGAGTCCGACCCACGGGCCGCCGTTGTAGTTCGTCCTCGTCCAGAGCGAGTGGAACGCGACGAGACGGTCGAAGACGAAGTCCGCCTCGGCTTCGGTCTCCATCGAGGCGAGCCGGCCGCCGAGCGCCTCGGCCATCGACCGGGCCTCGGTCCAGGAGACCGGAAGCTCGGTCAGCACGGCGCGATATCGCTCGCCGGAGCCACCGTCCGAGGGCAGCCAGGTCGCTTCCTCGAGCTCGGGCCGCTCGGCGAACTCGATGAGGACGTGCCCGAAGCCCGCGGCCCCGTCGTTCCAGGTCCCGGTGCGGTAGATCGTGGCGAAGTCCTCGCCCCGCCCGGCGTCGTTGGGTTCACCCGCGTTCCAGTTCGAGAAGTAGAACTCCTCCCCGGTGATCCACGCCCAGTCCTCCGCCGGATCGGTGGCCCGGGGAGCCTGCAGGAGACCGAAGGTCGTCGGCCCACCGACATCGCTCGGCGTCGCCCGCACCACCACGAAGTCGTTCTCGCCGGGCGAGGTCAGGGTCGCGGGATAGCCGCCGAAACGCGCCGCGGTCTCGACGGCGTCGGTCCAGGTCCCGCCATCGAGCAGGCTCCGGACCACGTAGTGATGGCCGTTGGCGCCGTCTCCCGTGGTGAAGCCGGGAGCCATCTCGGCGGTCGGCACCGGGACGTCCCCCCAGGCGATGTCGATCTCGCCGACCCCGGTCCCGAACTTGCCCCCGACGCGGATCAGGTAGGTCTCCCCGGCCACGCCGAAGAAGCTGCACCGGGAGGTGCCGTCGGGACAGCCCGCGACGTCGTCGCTGCAGGTGAGGAGCGTCCCGCCACAGCCGGTGTAGACCGCGATCCTCGTGTCGAACTCCGCATGGCCGCAGGTCGACACGAAGATGCCGTTGTCGATCAGGGCGGTGTGCCGGAACCACACGTCGCCGAGAAAGGCCCCACCCGTCGCCTCGTCGACGCAGGCGGTCGCCAGGGGGCCACCGTCGGTGTCGGCGTTCACCGAGGTGAACGGGAATCGCCCGAGCTCGAGGTCCCGGGCCTGGTCGCACCGATCGTTCGCCGGCGGGATCACGCAGCTCGCCACCGCGATCGTGGCGCACCCCTCGTCCCATGCGACGTCGCAACACGCCGGATCCACCTCGCAGACGGACTCGCAGCAGGCGACGTCGTCGCAACCCGGCGTGCCGTGCGCGTCGTTGCAATCGCCACCGGAACCGCACGCGGCCGGGGGCGGCGGATCGTAGTTGCCGCCGAGTGCCGCACCGCCGAGGCCGACGTTGGTCCGGAGGCGGACCGAGATCCCGTCGGGCAGCGCATCCGCGGGAACGTCGCTCTCGATCGTGCCGAGAAGCATCTGGTCGAGACGCCAGCCACCGTCGCCGACGGAGATCCGACCGTTGAATCCGACCGGCGTCGTGACGTCGATCACGCCGGTCGACGAGAAGAGGATGCTGTCGATGGTGTAGTCCCCGACCAGTCGCCACTCCGCGCCCCAGCCGACCTGGTCGCCGACGATCGAGGCCCCGGCGGGCCCGAGCAGGGTGGCCGTGATGTTGCGGAGATCGACGGTGATCGGGACGCAGCCGAAGATCGGGCTGCAGAAGAACTCGTAGTTCAGGGTGCCGTCGCCGGGCCGGAGCACGAGGGCGTCGAGGATCATGCCGTCGAACGGTTCACTGTCGGGGGTGAACCGCACGCCCCCCTCCCCGCCCAGTCCGACGACCCGGCTGTCGCTCTGCACCTCGGTCCCGTCCGAGCCGGTGACCTCGATCTCGAGGGTGATGACCGCGGTCGAACCCGGATCGACCTGGAGGGAGGCCGGGATGTCCGCAGTCGCGGCCGAGGCAAGCAGGAGACCGCCGAAGGAGAGGGTCGGGAGGCTTCGGTGCATGCTGATGGAACTCCGAAGGGGGCCTTTCCAGTGGAGCAGACCAGCCTGGTCATGTCGACCGAAAACCGCGTTCTTGGCCTCGGGAACGGGAATCGGAGCGGGCCGGAGACCGCCCGGAATCCACGGTCCGAATTCGCTCTGGAAATCCGTTGACTTTCCGGATCGAAGCCGCTGAACTGAGGAAGTTGGCATTCCCGTGCCGCCGCCCGTTCCCGTCGGGCTTCGTTCCCGTTCCCCGGCACGCCCGGCGTGCCCCTGATCCAGGACCTGAAAGATGATTCGTTCCACCACGATCGCGATGGTGCTTGCGCTTGGTGCCTCGGCACACGGCCAGGTCGGCACCGGCAGCTACGACAACGACTTCTCGTCGGCGACCGGCAACTTCTTCGGAGCTGCCGGCCACATCGGCCAGTACGGCACGATGCAGCTGATCGGCGACTACTCGGGCAACAGCGGCAACTACTTCGGCACCTGGACCTCGGGGACGCTCGATCGCCCCGACGCCACGGGCCCGATCACGTCGTTCAACGCGAGCTTCAGGTTCGCCTACAACAACAACTCGAACGGCTCGGGGAACGCCGACGGCTTCTCCTTCCTGTTCGGGGGCATGGGCGACATCAACGGGTCCGGCGACTGGGGCCACAGCAACCTCGCGAACTGGAACGGCGGCGAGTGGGGGTTCAACAACTTCTCCCGCCAGAACGCCGGCATGTCCATCGGCTTCAAGACCTACGGCAACGGCGACCAGGGGATCTACTCCCGCTGGGGCCGGGGCTACGGCGGGACGGGACTGTTCACCGAGACCTCGACCCAGGCCAACGGCTTCCTCGATGCGGTGACCTACGGCTACGCCAACGCCGCCAACGGGAATGGCGACGGCAACACCGGCCAGGGCAGCTGGTTCGCGGCGAACAATGCGTCCACCATGGCCACCGCCTACATCGACTGGGAGGCGGGCGGCGACCTCGTGGTCTCGATCGCCCTGCCCTCGTTCAGTCCCGTCGAGATGATGAGGACCAGCGCCTTCGCCGACGTCGCGATCGGCGACGACTTCGAGTTCGGCCTCGCCGGCCGGATCGGCGGTGCCACCTGGGACGTCCAGATCGACGACTTCAACGTCTCGTACTCGTACGCCACGCCCGTCGTCGTGCCCGGCCCCGCCGCCCTCGCGGCGATCGCCGGACTCGGCCTCTGCGGACGACGCCGTCGGCGCGGAGCAGGCGTCCCGCCCCATGATCCAAGGAAACGCCCCGTCCCCGTGGACGGGGCGTTCTCTGCTCCCGGAGAACCCGATGTCCCGACTTGCCACGATGATCGCCCTTGCCGTGTCGATGCCGGTCGTGGCGGCGTCCGCCGGCGACGAGACCTGTGGGCGCGAGCTCGAGGAGTCCTTCGCCCGCGGGGCCGCCGGGACGCTCTACGAGCGTGCCACGCTGGTCACCCTCTCGGGGTTCCCCCGTCTCAAGCTCGTCTCCGACTTCCAGCCCTCGACCTGGGGCACCTGGATCTCCCCCTCGATCGACGAGACGGTCCTCGAGTTCACCGCGAGCTTCCGGTACAGCCTCAAGAACTTCCAGGGCGGCCCCGGGGACGGGTTCTCCTTCTGCTTCGGCGACCTCTCGAACGTCGGGGGCACCCGGCCCTCGGGCGGGGAATGGGGCATCGAGGCCTTCCTCGCGGACGGCGGCGGCCTCAGCATCGGGTTCGTGACGTACCCGGGCGCCGGCGGCAACGGCGTCAACGGCAGGTGGGGCGGCACCGACTTCGCGTTCACCTCGTTCGACCACTCGCGGATGCGGTACGACGACGACCAGTTCGCCGGCGATCCGAACAACATGGCGACCGCCGTCGTCCACTGGTCGAGGCAGTCGGGAACCACGGTCACCATCGCCAAGCCGACGTTCCCGCCGGAGACGATCTTCATCGACCAGGGCCAGCCGCAGACGGCGAGCGTCGATCCGACCGGCTGGTCGTTCGCCTTCGCCGGAAGGAACGGCGGCATCGACCAGGACGTGCTCATCGGCGACCTGTCGATCTCGATGGTCGTCGAATGCCCGGCCGAGGGGAACCCGGCGGACCTCAACGACGACGGCATGATCGACGGCGCGGATCTCGGGCTGCTGCTCGGCGCCTGGGGACCGTGCACCGAGGAACCCTGCGTCGGAGACATCAACGGCGACGGCGTCGTGAACGGCGCCGACCTCGGCCTGCTCCTCGGCGCATGGGGTCCCGCGTCCCCCTGACGTCTCGAGCGCACGCTCGATCGCGATCCGACCGACGACACGTTTCCGGCAAGGCATGAAGATGCAGGCTTCGCTGCATTGTGGAAGTCGTTTCGCTTTCGACTGCGCGGTTGGTGCGACTCGCGGACTTCCGTAAGTTGTCCCGGACCCGCTCGAATTCGGATTCGGAGACTTCGAAGTGCCTGCATTTCTGGCCAACACCGCGACGACGTGGGACACCGGCAGCACCGCCTGGATGCTGACGAGCTCCGCGCTCGTGTTCCTGATGATCCCCGGGCTCGCCCTCTTCTACGGCGGGATGGTCCGCCGGAAGAACATGCTCAACACCATCATGCAGAGCTTCGCCTGCATGGCGGTGGTCGGCGTGCAGTGGGTGACGATCGGATACGCCCTCGCCTTCGGCGAGAGCCGAGGCGGCTGGATCGGCTGGAGCTGGGACTACTTCCTGCTTCGCGGCATCGACTTCACCGCCCCCCTCGGGGACAAGGGCATCCCGGAACTCGCCTTCGTGATGTTCCAGGGCAAGTTCGCGATCATCACGCCGGCGCTGATCGCCGGCGCGGTGGCCGAACGCATCCGGTTCTCGTCGTTCCTCCTCTTCACCATCCTCTGGACGACCTTCGTCTACTGCCCGCTCGCCCACTGGGTCTGGGCCTCGGACGGCTGGCTCTTCCAGATGGGCGTGCTCGACTTCGCGGGCGGAACGGTGGTCCACATCTCCGCCGGCGTCTCGGCCCTCGTCCTCGCCCTGATGATCGGGGTTCGCCGGGACTACCACCCCGGCCACGACACGGTGCTTCCCCACCACCTCCCCTTCACCCTGCTGGGGGCGGGCCTCCTGTGGTTCGGGTGGTTCGGATTCAACGCCGGCAGCGCGGTCGGCGCGGACGGACCGGTCGCCGGACCGGTCGCGGCCCTGGCCTTCACCACCACCCAGACCGCGGCCGCCGGGGCCGCCCTGAGCTGGATGCTCTGGGAGTGGTTCCGGCACGGCAAGCCCACGAGCCTCGGGTTCGCCAGCGGGATCATCGCGGGACTCGTCGCCATCACCCCCGCCGCCGGGTTCGTGACGCCCGGATCCGCGCTGCTGATCGGCCTCGCATCGGGCGTGCTCTGCAACATCGCGGTCGAGTCCAAGAAGCGGTTCGGCTACGACGACAGCCTCGATGCCTTCGGGGTCCACGGGGTCGGCGGCCTGCTCGGCGCCCTTCTCGTCGGTGTCCTCTGCTTCGAACCCGTTTCCGGCTCGCTGGGACAGCTGGGACTGCAGGCGATCGGCGCCGCCGCCGGCATCGGGATCGCTCTCGTGGGAACCCTCGTGATCGGTCTCCTCGTGGGTCGCATCGTTCCACTCCGCGCCAGCGACGAGGACGAACGCGACGGTCTCGACATCTCCAACCACGGCGAACGTGCGTACCACGCCGCCATCGGGCACTGAGGCATTCCCATGAAGATGATCCACGCCATCATCCGTCCCGAACGACTCGAAGCGGTCCAGGCCGAGCTCCGGAAGGTCCTCGACGAGCAGGACCACTACCGGATGACCGTGCAGGAGGTCGAGGGCCACGGTCGGCAGGAGGGCGAGGTCGAGTACGTCCGCGGGCGAGCCATCCGGCCTCGGCTGATCGCGCGACTCCAGGTCAGCGTCGCGATCAACCAGGAGTACGTGGATCCCGCGATCGAGGCGATCCAGCGAGGCGCCCGGACCGGCAAGGTCGGCGACGGGAAGATCTTCGTCCTTCCCCTCGAGCGGTGCGTCCGCATCCGAACCGGCCAGGAGGGCGCCGACGCGATCTGACCCGTTCGGCGACGCCGGGCGTCGACGCTCGTCTATCATCGACGGCATGGCAGGTCGATCCCCCACCGCCCGGCACCAGAGGACCCGCGCCGACCACGCGACCGAGATCGCCGAGGACTACTGCGAGGCGATCGCCGAACTCGGAGACGACGCCGACGGGTGCCGGGTCACCGATCTCGCATCGAGATTCGGCGTCTCCCACGTGACGGTCGTCCGGACGGTGAAGCGACTGGAACGCGACGGGCTCGTCGTGACGACGCCGAGGCGACCGGTCCGACTGACCGAGGACGGGCGGCGCCTCGCCGCGGCCTGCCGTCGTCGTCACGAGATCGTCTACCGATTCCTGCTCTCGATCGGGGTCGATCCCCGCGTCGCGGCCACGGATGCCGAGGGCATCGAGCATCACGTGAGCCCGTCCACCCTCAATCGCTTTCGCGAGCTCGCAGACCGGCATCCCGGCCGCTCCTGAGTCCGGCAACCCCACCAGCACCCCGACTGGAGCCCGAAACCCCCTTGACTCGCATGTAGCACAGGCTACAATAAGGGCATGCGAATCCTGCCCTCGATCCTCGCGGCCATCGCCTGCCTCGTGGCGAGTTCGATCGCCCGTGCTGCGGTCCCATCGCCCGACGACCGTCCCACGGTGACCTGTTCGGTGGGCATGGTCGCGGACATCGCCCGGGGGATCGCCGGGGACCATGCGGTGATCGAGACGCTCGTCGGCCCCGGGATCGACCCGCACCTGCACAAGCCGACCCGGTCGGACATCGCCCGGATCATGAAGGCCGACCTCGTCGTCGCCGTCGGACTCCATCTCGAGGGCCGGATGGACACCGCGTTCACGCGGGCGGAGAAGTCGGGACGGCGGGTGATTCGGGTGGGTGACGCCCTTCCGACCGACCGGATCGTCCGGGCCTCGAAGGACGAGGCGGATCCCCATGCCTGGATGGACCCTCGCACGTGGACGTTCGTGGTCGATCCGATCGCCGAGGCGCTGGGCGAGGTCGACCCACCGAACGCAGCGGCCTACCGCACGAACGCCGCGAAGGTGAAGGCGGCGCTCGCGGACCTCGACCGATGGTCGGCCGAGCGTCTCGCGACCGTTCCGAGCGATTCCCGGGTCCTCGTCACGGCCCACGACGCCTTCGAGTACTTCGGACGCCGGTACGGATTCGAGGTGGTCGGGATCCAGGGCATCTCGACCGAGAGCGAGGCCGGGGTCCGGGACATCGAGCGGATCGTCGACCTCCTCGTCGATCGTCGCGTTCCCGCCGTCTTCATCGAATCCACCGTCCCCCCCCGCCACGTCCAGGCCCTCGTGGCCGGCGCGAGGGCGCGAGGCCACGAAGTGAAGGTCGGCGGCGAGCTCTTCAGCGACGCCATGGGCAAGCCCGGAACCCATGAAGGCACGTACGAAGGCATGATCGACCACAACGTGACCACGATCACCCGGGCGCTCGGCGGGGACGTCCCGGCTCGTGGCCGGGAGGGCCGGCTGGCCGGCGGCCCGGACTCGTGAGCAACCCCCCCGATCGAGCATCGAGCCTCGTCGACCGGCCGGAGCACTCGAGCGGCAGTCCTCTGTCGATCCACGCCACGACCGTGGCCTACGACCGCAAGCCCGTCCTCTGGAACGTCGACTACGACGCGCCCGCCGGACGACTGATCGCGATCGTCGGACCGAACGGTGCGGGCAAGAGCACCCTCATCAAGGCCTGCCTCGACATCGTGCCGCGGGCGAGCGGGGTGGTCGAGTACTGGGGGCGTCCGCTCTCCGTGAATCGCCAACGAGTCGGGTACGTGCCGCAGCGGGAATCCGTCGACTGGGAGTTCCCCGTGTCGGCGCTCGACGTCGCACTCATGGGTCGATATCGCCGCATCGGCTGGTGTCGGCCCATCGGCAGGCGTCATCGAGACGCGGCCCGCGCCTGCCTCGATCGGGTCGGGCTCTCGGGACTGGAAGGTCGACAGATCGGCGAGCTCTCCGGCGGCCAGCAGCAGCGGGTGTTCCTCGCCCGGGCCCTGGCGCAGGAGGCCGACCTCTACTTCATGGACGAACCCTTCGCCGGCGTGGATGCCGCGACCGAGCGGGCCATCGTCGACGTGCTCGGCGAACTCCGCGACGCGGGGCGGACCGTCATGGTGGTGCACCACGACCTCCAGACGGTTCCCGAGTACTTCGACGACGTCGTGCTGCTCAACATGCGCATCGTCGCCTCGGGTGCGGTGTCGGACGTCTTCACCCCGGAGAACCTCCAGAAGACCTACGGCGGTCGGCTCACCCTGCTCGCGGAGGCGGCCGAGGCGATGGCCCGGGTTCGACCGGGCCGGGACGAGGACCGAGGTTGAGCGTGCTCGCAGCCACCGTCGCGGACTGGTCGGAGGTGTTCCGTCTCGCCACCTTCCGGGGCGGCCTCAACGCGACCACCGTCACGGTCGGGACGCTGCTCCTCGGGATCGCCGCCGGCGTCGTCGGAGTGTTCGCCCTGCTCCGTCGAAGATCGCTCGTGGCGGACGCCTTGAGCCACGCCACCCTTCCCGGCCTCGTGATCGCCTTCGTCGCGGCGGTCGCGCTGGGGGGCGACGGACGGTCGCTCCCGGTCCTGCTCGCCGGCGCCACCGCGAGCGGCGTGCTCGGCGTGCTCGCGATCCAGGGAATCGGTCGATGGACGCGACTGCGCGAGGACGCCGCGATCGCCATCGTCCTCAGCGTCTTCTTCGGCGCGGGGATCGTCGGCCTGAGCTGGATCCAGGTCAACAGCAGCTCGAACGCCGCGGGCATCGATCACTTCATCTACGGACGGACGGCGGCCATGCTGCCCTCCGACGCGATCACCATGGCGGTCCTCGCCTTCGTCACGGTGGTCACCGCGATCCTCCTGCGACGGGAATTCGGCCTCAACTGCTTCGACCGGGGGTTCGCCCGCTCGACCGGCTGGAGGACCGACCTGATCGACATCGGGATCCTGGCCCTCGTGGTGACGGTCACCGTCGCCGGGATCCAGGCGGTCGGGATCGTGCTCGTCGTGGCGATGCTGGTGATACCG
>JAYZBK010000140.1:0-9628 GCA_036339295.1 Planctomycetota bacterium | reverse complement strand
GTCCGAAGCGGTCCTCGCCGGGAACGTCGCGGGCCTCGAAGCGGTCGCCCACGTTCTCGTACCAGCGGTCGGCCCGTGGCGACATCCCGCGCGGCCCCGAGAGGACCTCGATGCCCCGGAACAGCGAGGTCCCGGGAGGGTCCGACGGATCGAACTCGAGATATCCCACCGAGACCAGGTCGAGATCCCCGTCCTCGTCGAGGTCGCCGAGCCCGACCGAGGAGGTCCAGCCGGTGGCGTCCGCGAGCCCCCAGGCGTCCGTCGCATCCTCGAACGTGCCGTCGCCGCGACCGAGCCAGACCCGGTCGGGGCCGAGCGTCGCGACGATCACGTCGTCCACGCCGTCCCCGTCGACGTCCCCCACCGCGACCCCGAAGCTCCAGTCGCGGTGGTCCTCGAAGCCGGATCCCTCGGTCGCGTCCACGAAGGCGAGGCGTCCCTCCTCCACCGCGAGATTCCGCAGGTACACCGCGCCGGGTCCCGCGAACGGACGGTCGAGCGTCGCACCGTTCGGGAGCAGGAGGTCGAGGTCGCCGTCGCCGTCGCCGTCGACCAGCCCGAGTCCACCGCCCTTCACCTCGATGATGGTCGTCGACGGATCGACGCCGCTGGTGAGGGTGATTCCCGCGAGTCCGATCCCGTCTCTTCGCGGCTCGAGTCGAATGGGGTGTCGGACGCCGTTCGCGTCGTCCACGACCGGAGTCCCGTCGTCGACCGGGGCGTCCGCTTCGCAGCCGAGCAACCCGAGCGCGAGGAGGATCGCGAGCGGACACCTCATCCGTCCTGCACTCCACCGCCGTCGACCGGAACCGCCCCGACGCGCTCGCGAGCCCGCGCCTCCTCTCGACGGGCCCACGACGCCTTCTGGGCGTCGCCCAGGCGTTCATGGCCGCGACCGAGCTTGGACCATCCCTCGTAGTGGTCGGGGAACTGGATCACGCCCTTGTGGAACGCATGGGTCGCCTCGTCGATTCGTCCGAGTTCCCAGAGCGCATCGCCTCGACGAATCCACGCCTTCGCGATCGAGCGGCGCCGTCCCTTCCCCGCCATCTCGAGTTCGAGCGAACGGTCGAACGCCTCGATGGCGAGTGCGGGTTCACCGATCTCGAGCAACGAGACGCCGAGACCGAACTCGGAGTCGGGCGCGCCCGGCTGGAGCTCGAGGTGACGCGTGAACGCCTCCATCGCGGGACGCGGACGGCCGAGGTAGAAGAGGCACCAGCCCCGGAAGTGTTCGACCGACGCCCGCCCGTCGAACTCGACGCCTTCGGCGAGGATGGCGTCGTAGTCGGCGAGCGCGGACGCGTAGTTCCCCTGCTTCTGGACCGCGAGGGCCCGAAGGAAGCGCGGCCGAGGATGGCCCGGGTGATCCTCCAACACCGCCTCGAACGCGATGCGGGCCTCCTCCGGTGCGGAGCGCTCGAGAAGCTGGAGCCCCAGGGCCATGCGATCGTCCTCGAGGGTCGCCGCCCGGGGCGGCGGCTGCACTTCGTCCGATACCCCGTCGTCGCGGTCGCAGGCGGTGCCGACCGCGAGAATCGCGGCGAGGGTCAGACCGCGGAGGAAGGGCGATCGCGAGCGAGCGCCGTCGAACCGCGTGGAAGGGCCCGTGGGAGCCCATGAACGCTTCGGAAGCTGGAATCCGGGATCGACGATTCGCCCTGCCGCACGACTCGGAAGGACGGTGCCGCATTCGGCCTGACGGAGCTTGGACTTCATGATGGCGATTTCAGGGATCCAAGATGAGATTCGGGCATCACATCATTGGACCGGGGACCTTCGTGCGGCAACAATGCACTGCGAAGATACCCGACACGGTGTATCGGCCCATAATCGCAGAGATGCAGATCCGCTCCACGGAGCCTGGTTCCAGTCGCTGCGATGCTCCCCAGCCAGCGAGGAATTCAACGTGTCGAAGATCCTGAACCACCGTACCGCGGCACTCACGGTCGCCACGACCGGAGCCCTCGCGTCCGCGCTGCTGCTGACTTCGAACGACACGGTGGCGTCGAGCAGCGAGAAGGGAGCCCTCGTCCGTCCGCAGCCGCCCGTCGGCGCGCCGCTGATCGATCTCGATGCGACGCAGCTCGACCTCTTCGACACCGGCAAGGCGCTGTACGCGACGCCGATCGACGTCGAGGACGGCCTCGGTCCCGTGCTCAACAAGTCCAACTGCCGCTCCTGCCACTCGAACCCCGACGGCGGCCCCGGCAACATCGCGGTCACCCACTTCGGACTGCTCGACAAGAAGAGCGAGGACGGCTTCGTCGAACTGCCCGGCGGCACGCTCCTCCAGCTCGTGGCGATCATCGATCCGAGCGGCGACGAACCATCCTGTGCCGAGGTCCTGCCGGCGGAGGCGAACTTCACGACCAACCGCATCACCCCGGGCATGCTCGGGTACGGCCTCGTCGAGGCGATCCCCGATTCGGCGATCGCGGCGAACGCGGATCCCGCGGACGGCGACGGCGACGGCATCAGCGGTCGCGTGCACTGGGTCGAGGACCTCGCGGCGCCGGCCGGCTCGCCCCTGCGGGCCGGTCGCTTCGGATGGAAGTCGATCATCGCGACCATCGAGCACTTCTCCGGTGACGCCAGCCTCATGGAGATGGGGATCACCAACCAGGTGCTCGGCGAGGAGACCGCGCCCAACGGCGACATGGCCCTGCTCGCCGCCTGCGACGAATACGCCGATCCCGAGGACCATCCGGACGAGGACGGCTTCACGTTCGTCGACCGGGTCACCCACTTCCAGCGGTACCTCGCGGCCCCGCCCCAGGCCCCCCGCGGCGGGATGGCCGGCGAGGCCGTCTTCACCAGCCTCGGCTGCGCCGCCTGCCACACCCCGTCCTTCACGACCTCGAACGATCCCTCCCTCGAGTTCGCGATCCGGAACCGGGTCGTCCGTCCCTACTCCGACTTCCTCCTCCACGACATGGGGACGCTCGGCGACGGTCTTCCCCAGGGAGACGCGACCGGCAACGAGTTCCGCACGACCCCGTTGATGGGCGTCGCACGACGACTCTCGATGCTGCACGACGGCCGCATCTCCGGAGGCACCATCGACGACCGGCTGCGAGGCGCGATCCTCGCCCACGGCCCGCTCGGCGAGGCCGCCGCGAGCGCCGCGGCGTTCCAGACGCTGACCAAGGACGACGAGTTCGAGCTGTTCCGATTCCTGCGGTCCCTCGGGCGCGCGGACTTCGACTTCAACGACGACGACTCGATCGATCTCGCCGACTGGGACGTCTTCCTCGACTGCAGGGACGTGACCGGGATCGGCCCCGACACGACCTGCGGTATCGGCGACATCGATCAGGACGGCGATGCGGACGCCGACGACCTCCAGTCGTTCCTCGAGGCCTACTCGGGCGAGAACGGCGACTGCGACGGCGACGGCGCGACGGACCTCGAGGAGATCTTCTTCGGCGCCCCCGATGCCGACGGGGACGGGGTGCCCGACGACTGCCCGGCGCCGTGCGTCGGGGACTTCAACGGGGACGGCAACGTGAACGGCGCCGACCTCGGACTCATGATCGCGGCCTGGGGCTCGTGCAGCGGGTGCCCGGAGGACCTGAATGGAGACGGCGTCGTGAACGGCGCCGACCTCGGACTGATGATCGCCGGCTGGGGTGCGTGTCCCTGACCGGTGAACGTGGCGAGGCCCTGCCCCGCCTCCTTTCCTTGAGTGGTTGGATCCCAATCCCGCACGTGGCGGGACAACCGGAGAGCTTGATGCGACTCGCGAACAGATTCTGCTTCGGACTCGGCCTCGGGGCCGCGTCCCTCCTTGCCGGCAACGCGTCCGCCCAGTGGGTGAACTACCAGGATGCGACCGACTCGAGGATCGTGATCGACGATCTCTACAAGATCAACGACAACATCGAGAAGGACTTCGCGTGGGCCGACCTCGACCAGGACGGCTGGACCGATCTCGTCATCGTCCGGAAGTTCCCCGGCTCGATCGAGGGTGGCGCCAGGAACCTTCTCCTCATGAACGAGGAAGGCGTGCTCGTCGACCGCACCGACCAGTACGCGACCGCCTCGAACGTCAGCGGCGACAACGGCTTCTTCGCCCTGACCAACGACCGTGACGTGAAGATCGCCGACGTCGACAACGACGGCTGGCTCGATCTCATCACGTCCACCACGATGAGCGACAACCAGACCGCCCGCATCGGCCAGCCGCGGATCTACATGAACCTCGGCAACGACGGCGACGGGAACTGGCAGGGCTTCCGCTTCGAGGACGACCGCATTCCCCAGCTCTTCGCCAAGAGCGGGAACAACGCCAACCCCCGGGCCTGCGCCCTCGACGTCGGCGACCTGAACGGCGACGGCTACGTCGACTTCTACTTCGTCGACTACGACACGCCCGAGACCAGCGGCACGATCTGCATCGATCTCAACGGCGACGGCGACACCAACGACGTGGTCGACGGCGTGAGCGAGTGCAACCAGTCCCCGGGCGAGGATCCCTCGCTCGACTATGACGGCAAGCTCATCTTCAACCAGGGCGCGGCCAACCCGGGCTACTTCTACGACACCACCACGACGATGATGACCAGCAGCCAGCTGTCGCAGGCCTTCGGCAACGAGTGCGCCGTCCGCGACGTCAACGGCGACGGCATGCTCGACGTGATCCGGGTCAACACGCTCACGTCCGGCCAGGACATCGCGGTGCTCTACCAGACCGCGGGTTCGAACTGGTCGGGTCCCCACCAGATCACCGCGGGCGCCCCGTACGGCATGAACGCCGCGGACCTCGACAACGACGGCGACATCGACGTGGTGACCGCCGACGACGGACAGGACGCCTACGTGATCAACAACGGCAACAACGGGGCCGGCCAGGCGACCTGGACCCGGTACACCATCAACGATTCGCTCTTCGAGTTCGGCAACTCGATCCAGTTCGGCGACCTCGACAACGACGGCTGGAAGGACCTGATCATCGCCGACGTCGATTCCGACCTCGGCCCCTTCTGCCCGAGCTCCGGCCGGCGAATGCACATCTACCGCAACACCGGCGTCATCAGCGCCCTCTTCGAGGAGAACGAGCTGATCGTGGACTCGTGGGCCCTTCAGTCGACCTACGACTGCGCCCCCATCGACCTCAACCGCGACGGCTGGCTCGACCTCGTCATCGGCGGCTGCTACGGCCTCAGCATCTGGATGAACGATCCGCCGATCGGCGTCGAGTTCACGTACCCGGCGGGCCTCCCCGCCAGCGTCGAGCCCGGTTCGACCTTCGACATCGCGGTCGATCTCACCGCCATCGGTGGAACCATCGATCGCAAGAGCCCGCGGCTCGAGGTCACGATCGACGGCAGCACGTCCTCGATCCCCATGACGGGATCGGGATCGAGCTGGACGGGCCGACTCCCCGCCCTCGACTGCGGCAACGAAGTCTCCTACGCCTTCTCCGCCGGCCTTCAGGGCGGCGGCGTGTACCGCGATCCCCCGGTCGGGAACTACGATCTCGACGTCGTGACCGGCGTCGTCGTGGCCTTCCAAGACGACATGGAGTCCGGCACCAACGGCTGGACCGCGACCAACGAGGGCGCGACCTCCGGCGACTGGCAGCTTGCCGATCCGGTCGGCACCTCGAGTGCGGGCCTCCAGTACGCCCCGGACGAGGCCGTCAGCGGAACCTTCTGCTGGGTCACCCAGAACGGTGCCCCCGGCGGGTCCGCCGGGTCCGCCGACATCGACGGCGGCCCCGTCACCCTGACCTCGCCCGTCTTCGATCTCGGGGGCGACGACGCCGTGGTCTCCTTCAACTGGTGGTTCGCCAACGACGACTTCAACACCTCCACCGAGGACACGTTGCTCGTCCAGGTCAGCAACGGCGGCGGCTGGGTCACGGCTCGTTCCATCACCAACGGTTCGGCCGGCTGGAATGCGGCATCGTTCAACGTCGGCGACTTCGTGACGCCGAACTCGACCGTCCGGGTCCGCTTCCAGTGCTCGGACAACCCCAACAACTCGCTCACCGAGGCGGCGATCGACGATGTGGTCGTCCAGCGAGTCGAGTGCGAGGCCACCGATTGCTTCGGTGATCTCAACGGGGACTCCCAGGTCACCGGGGCCGATCTCGGCCTGCTGATCGCGGCGTGGGGCACGCCGGACGGCGACCTCAACGACGACGGCACCACGAACGGTGCCGACCTCGGCCTCCTGGTCGCCGCGTTCGGCAACGACTGCTGACCGCCTCGACCGATCCGGTTCGAATGAACGACCCCGCCGGCACTCGTGCCGGCGGGGTCGTTGGTTTCGAGGATTCGAGGATCGGCCCCGCGGGTCAGCGGCCGTAACGAACCCGGCCGGGTTCGATGGGACCCTCGATCGAAGTCACCTCGCCGTCGGGCCAGCGGATCTCGAGCGAGTCGAGCGCCTCCGACTCGGCGAGGCCGAAGACCGCGACCGGCTCGACCTGCGAGAGGTAGCTTCGGGTGGGCATGATCCGACGGACCAGCCGCCGGTCACCGACGACCCCCACGAGCTCGGCCCCGATTCCATCCGGATTGCCCACGGGGCCGTCGAGCCTGACCTGCACGCTCCGGCCGATCGAAGCGTCGTTGCGGAGCACCAGCGGACGTCCGTCCACCTGCGTCAGGACGAGATCGAGGTCCCCGTCGAGGTCGAGGTCGCCACTGGCGAGGCCGCGGCCGACCACGGGCTCGCCGAGATCGCCGAGGGCCTCGACCGGGACCTCGCGGAAGCCGCCGCCGAGACCGGGCGCGAGCCCCCGGAACACCTGGGCGCTCTGCCGGTACTCCTGGCTCGCCTGGACCACGGTGATCTCCTCCTCGAGATGCCCGTTCGCCTGCACGAGGTCCTCGACGCCGTCGAGGTCGAGATCGGTGAAGAGGAGGCCGAAGGTCAGGGCTCGACGAGTCGCCCCGGAGATCCCCTCGCTCGAGGCGTCGTCGAAGAAACCGGCTTCGCCCGCTCGTCGGACGAAGAGTGAACTGGGTTCGTTCGCGAAGTTCCCGATGGCGATGAGGGTCTCGTCGCCCGCGCGGCCCGGACGGGTCGCGACATCGAGCCCCATGGCCCCGGTCGCGGCGCCGGACCGGTCGAAGGCGACGCCGAGCCGACGCCCCAGCTCCTCGAAGCGCCCGGTCCCGTCGTTCACCCACGCGGCGTTCGCGGTGGTGTCGTTGGCTCCGACGATGTCGAGATCGCCATCGGCGTCCAGGTCGACCAGCGCGATCGCCAGCCCCTTGCCTTCCGGCTGTCCCGTCTCGGGATTCGGCTGCCGCAGCCCGCGGTCCTCGGCCTCGTCGACGAAGCGGGTCGTACCGTCGTCGTCCTGCCGGTTGATCAGGAGGAACGGCACCGTCCCCGCGAATCCGGTCGGGGGGCCGTAGGCCCGCCCGAGACCGTCGATCCGGAAGTCGACCGCGGCGTCGATCTCGGGCGACCAGTCCACGTAGCAGAGGCCCACGATGTCGAGGTCGTCGTCCCGGTCGACATCAGCGAACCCGACCGCGGTGCTCCAGGCGTGATCGGCGGGGATGCCGAACGCCTCGCTCGCATCCGAGAGTCGGATCTCCCCCGGCGACGAAGTGTTCTCCAGCAGCCGATCGCGGCCCATGAACGTGACGTAGAGGTCGGGGTCGCCGTCGCCGTCGACATCCCCGGCGGCGATGCCCATGCCGTGTCCGTCGAAGGGCGGAATGCCCTCCACCTCGACGAATCGGGGCTCGCCGTCCGGCCCGACGGTGTTGCGGAACGCGACGATCGCGGTCCGGGGTTCCTCCTCGAGGAGCGGCCCGCCGTCGATGAAGACGAGATCGGGTCGGTCGTCCCCGTCGAGGTCGACCACCGCGACGCCTCCGCCGAGGCACTCGGGCAGGAGCTTCCCGCCGCGAGCGCCGTTGTCCCGTTCGAAATCGATCCCCCACGCGGCACCGACGTCCGTGAAGGGCATCCGGAGGTCGACCACTTCCGGCGCCGGCGACCGGTCGACCTCGGGGGCCTCCACGCCGCCTTCGTCGACCTCGCGCTCGGTGCTCTCCTGGAGCAGCGGTCGGACCAGCACGGCCGTCGCCACGACTCCGGCGACCCCACCGAAGACGAGGAGGCTCCGACGGAACGCGACACCGATGACGGCGTCTCGGTCTCGTGGGCGAGGAGGCGTTGGATCGCTCATGGTGCGAGACTCACTCGGCGGGATCGAGCATGGCCGCCGTGCCACCGGCACCCTCGACTCGGGTGCCGTCCAGGTCGTAGATCGCCACCGGTTCGGCTGCGTGATCCGCGATCTCGCTTCGACTGCGGGCGAGTCGGATCGCCCGGTCGCGGGCGTTGTCGTCCGGGCGGATGATCTCGAACTCCGCGAGCGCCCTCGCGGCCCCCTCCTCGTCGCCCGTCGCCTCGCGAATGCGGGTGGCGAGGAACCAGGACTGGGCGTTCTGGGGGTTGAGCTGGATCGATCGATCGATCGCCTTCGTCGCCTCGGCCATCTCGGCCTCGTGGTCCTCGTCGGTCGCCGCCCGGCGGGCCAGCTGGAACCGAACGGTCGCGAGCTCGTTCCAGACCCGCTCGTCCATCGAGAAGTTGTAGCCCCGCTCGACCGCGACCGGATACCGCGCCGCGATGATCCGCTCGAGCCGTCGGACGGCCTCGCGGAGGTCGCCCTGTTCGCGTGCGGTCGCCGCCGCGTACCAATCGAGCGCCCAGGGCCACTTCAGTTCGGGATTCTCCGCCGCCCTCGCCAACGCCTCGGCCGCGTCGTCGACCCGGCCCTCGATCAGCATCGCCCGCCCCTGGTTGAGCGGACCGTCGGCGAGCCCGAGGGCCTCGACCTCCTCGAACGCCTCGATCGCCTGGGCGAGCTGGCCCTTGGCGACCCCGCCGCCCGAACCGGATCGGACGAGTCCGATCCCGTAGTCGTTCCAGCGCTGCCAGTCGGGGGCCTCGAGCGTGGTGGTCGCGGCGATCTCCGACGAACGCCCGACCGGGATGGTCACGGTCGTCTCCGCCATGTCGAGGATCGGGAGGATGTCGAGCAGCTCCGTTCCCTGAACATCGCCGAACGCGTGCTTCATCAACGCGGAGTCGAACTTGCGAGACCGCACCCGACCCTTGACGACCAGCTCGCCGGTCGCGTCCTCCGGCACCACCAGGCGGTAGTGCGTGAGGTCGGCGGCACCCGGCGGGATCTGGTGGTTGTACAGCGGGACGAAGATGTCCTCGGGGTTGCGGGCCTCGATTCGATTGCCCTCGCGATCGAGGAGCCACACGTCGAGGAACTTGGCCCACGGATCGACCACGCCGTCGGCCGCGATGCGGCCGCTGTGGCCGATCGACCGCTGGGCGTCGGTGGGATCGGGACGGAGACCGACCTCGATCTCGATCCAGACCTCGTTCGAGTCCGCGGTGCCCTGCGTCAGGGGGTGACCGAGACCGAGCGTGCGGGTGATCGCCTCGAGGAGGACCGTCTCGCCCGGCTCGACCCAGGTCGGGTGCATCCCGACGGGGCCTCGGAACTCGCCGTCGACGCGGCCCTCGGCCCGCAGGCCGATGAGATCGAGTCGGAGGGCCTTCTCGTTGAATCGCTCACAGGCGTCGACCACGCGCTCGACGCGGGCATCCGCCTCCTCGCTCGGGGAGAGCG
>JAYZBK010000139.1:0-62180 GCA_036339295.1 Planctomycetota bacterium | reverse complement strand
GAGACCGCCGAGCGAGGGAAGCTGGGCGGAGCGCCTCCCGAGCGCTCGAGACCGCCGAGCGAGGGAGGCTGGGCGCAGCCCCCTCCCGAGCGCTCGAGACCGCCGAGCGAGGGAGGCTGGGCGCAGCCCCCTCCCGAGCGCTCGAGACCGCCGAGCGAGGGAGGCTGGGCGCAGCCCCCTCCCGAGCGCTCAAGAAACAACGACTCCGCCCGTCGAAGACGGGCGGAGTCGAATGGAGCCGATCGGGATCGAACCGACGACCTCTTGCATGCCATGCAAGCGCTCTCCCAGCTGAGCTACGGCCCCGTGGACCCTGGGTCGGGTTGTCCGCCCTTGCAGGCGGGTCGAGGAGAATACTCCCGAGCCCGCCACTCGGCAAGGAAACCACCGGATCCGGGGGTGGGCCTGCCCGGGAGGCTCCGATATGGATGCCGGGCCGGGGATCAGTCCGGCGTGGATGCATCCCCGATCGACGGCCCCGGTGTCGCGCCGAATCCCGTGTAACGGTCGAAGAACTCGATGATCCGGGCGATCCGGTCCATCCGATGGACGGGATCGCCGGTTCGACTCAGGTCGTGATCGGCATCCGGGTACAGGACGTATTCCACCGGCCGGCCGTCGACCTTCAGCGAGCGGTAGAGCATCGCGGACTGGCTGACCCCGGTCCGGAGGTCCTTCTCGCCGTGCATGATGAGCAAGGGCGTCTCGATGCTCCGGGACGCCTGGAAGGGGCTCGCCCCATCGATGAGATCGCGGAATCGCTCGTCGGCGGGGTGGCCGCCGAAGGCCCACTCCACGAGCCTGAAGGCGTTCCCCTCGCCGAAGAAGGTGCGAAGGTCGTACACGCCGCGCTGGGCGACCGCCGCCTTGAATCGCCGATCGTGCGCGATGATCCACGTCGTGAGGTAGCCCCCGTAGGAACCGCCGGTGACGACCAGTCGCTCGGGATCGGCCCACGGCTCCTCGCACGCGGCCTCGAGGGCGGCGAGGCAGTCTCCCGCCGGGCCCGGCCCCCAGTTCTGGTGGTTCGCCCGCTGGAACGCCTCGCCGTAGCCACCGGAGCCCCGCGGATTGGCGTAGACGACGCCGTAGCCCCGCTCGACCATCAGCTGCCACTCGAGCCACATCGACGCCTCGGCCGGTCCCCACATCGCCGAGGGACCACCGTGGATCGAGAGGACGACCGGAGCCGTTCCGTCGGCGTCGGTGACGGCGGGCGCCATCGTCCAGTACTGGATCCGGGTTCCATCGGGGCGCTCGACCCACCGTTCCGTCGGCAGGGCGATCCGTCGTTCGGCCAACCAGGGATTCGGATCGAAGAGCAGCGTGTCCTCGCCGTCGCGGTTCATCCACAATCGGAAGGGAGCGCGGGCGGAGGACTCCACCCAGACGAGCGTCTCCCCCGCGACGTCGAAGTCGTGCACCGCGGAGGGCATTCCCTCCCGCCGGCCGAACCGGCCGTCGGGCTGCAGGGTCGACGGGCTCGCGGTGAACAGCGGGGTCGCGCCCGCGTCCCCGGCCGTGAAGCTGACCGTCGCCGGCTGCTGCCCCCATCCGAAGGACTCGACGTCGTGACGATCGCCGTCGGTGACCCAGATCGGGGCGCCTCCCCGGGTCGGCGCCAGCCCGATGCGTCGACCCCGGTAGTTCGGTTCGTCCATCCGCTGGGCCGCGAAGGCGACCAGGCTCCCGTCGGGGCCGGGCGTCGGATCGGACACCCGCACGCCGTCCTCCTCGAAGAGCGTCTCGCCCTTCTCCGGGCGATCGAGATCGAACATCTCCAGCCTGGAGTCGAGCACCGAATCGGGGTGCCGGTCGTCGCCGCGAGCGACCATGATCACCGATCGACCATCGGCACCGAAGGCGGCATCGAATCGATCGACGACGCCGCGACCGACCCGCCGGGGCTCGCCTTCCCCATCGAGGTCGATCACCATGACCTGGCGAGGACGCCAGGAGGTCTCGATCTCCCGTTCCCCGAGGAAGTCGAGCCGGTCGACCAGTCGCGGGGAATCCTTCGCGGTGTTCGCATCGAGCCAGGCGCGGATCTCGGCCGGCGTGCCGGCGGGGTCGGGCGTCGCTTCGCCACCAACCGGGTCGGCCGTGCGTCCCGGTCGCGGCGAGGGCCAGGCCGGCGGACCATCGAGCGCCTCGAGCCCTGCCTGGTCGAATCGAGTCTCGACGAGCAGGCTTCGGCCGTCGGGCGACCACCGGGGCCCGGTGGCCCCTCCCTCGAGGGAGGTGACCGGCTGCGCCTCGCCGCCTCCATCGAGCGGCATGATCCAGACCTGGGGACGGGATGTCGCATCGGCCTCCTCGCCGCCCTCGGTCTCGGCGGCGCGGACGAAGGCGAGCCGGGTCCCGTCCGGCGAGATGCTCGGCGAGGAATCCCGGCGGTCACCGTGGGTCAGCTGCCTCGGTTCGTGGTTCGATCCGTCCAGCTCGACGCGATACAGATGGCTGCGACGGACGTGGTCGCCCTTCGAAGGAGGCCATGCCTCCTCCCTGGTCGCCCCGAAGGACTCGAGCGAGAACACGGCGAACGAGCCGCCCTGCTCGACCTCGACGTCCCGGAGCGAACGAAGATCGAGGAGATCGCGGAGCGTGAGCGACTGCATCCTGCCTCCATCCTCACGGCCGTCGTCGCGGTTCACGGCCGCCGGCGAACCCATGGCCACCGCCACGCACGCGAGTGAAAGCAGCGACCACCCGGCGGCGGGTGCTCGCCCGATCGACCGAAGAGGGATCACATCGCCTCGTCGAGGGCGGCCGCGATGTCGTCCTTGCTGGCGAGTCCGACGAACTTCTTCGCGACCTCGCCGTTCTTCAGGATGATCACCGTGGGAATCGACATGATGCCGAACTGGGCCGCGACCTCGCGGTTGGAGTCGACGTCGAGCTTGCCGATGCGGGCCCGACCCTCGTAGTCGCCGGCGAGCTCGTCGATCACCGGGGCCAGCATCCGGCACGGACCGCACCACTCGGCCCAGAAGTCGACGAGCACGGGCTGGTCGGCCTGCATGGCGTCGGCGGCGAAGTTGGCATCGGTGAACTCGTGGACGGCGGTACTGGCCATGGCTCGGCGTTTCCTTGCTGGGTCGGGGAGGGGCTGGTCGTGAACCGGAATCGTAGCTCGTCGACCGGGTTCGTGGTGCCGAGCGGATCGAGATTGGGGCGAGTTCCGGACCGGCGGGACGACGTCCCGCCTCAGTCCGCCGCGGGAGCCCTCGACCCGACGGCGGCGAGCACGCGAATCGCCCTCGCGTGCGGCTCGACGTCGTGGACCCGGAGGATCGCCGCACCGCGACGGACCGCCTCGATCCCGGCGACGACGGACTCGACCAACCGATCCCGCGGATCGGTCCGCCCGGCGATGGCCCCGAGGAAGCTCTTCCGGCTCGCTCCGGCGAGCACGAGTCGGCCGCGTCGCCCGAACTCGTCGATCCGGTGGAGGATCTCGAGGTTCTGCTCGACCGACTTGCCGAAACCGAGGCCCGGATCGACCACGATCGAGTCGGAGCGGACTCCGGCGGCCTCCGCCGCGACCGCCCGGGCCTCGAGGAAGGCCTCGACCTCGTCGACCACGTCCTCGTAGGCCGGAGGCCGGGTGTATCGATCGCTGTAGACGTCCTCGTCGGGCGGCCGCAGGCGATGCATGAGGACGATCCCGACCCCGAGCCGAGCCGCGAGATCGAGCATCGAGTCGTCCTCGAGTCCCGCCGAGACGTCGTTGATCGCGTCCGCCCCGGCCTCGATCGCCGCTTCGGCGACCGCCGCCCTCGTCGTGTCGACCGTGATCGCGACCCCGGCGGTCTCGGCGTCCCGCCGGAGGGCCCGGACGACGGGAACCACCCGCTCGATCTGCTCGGCGACCGGGACCCGTTCCGCTCCCGGCCTGGTCGACTCGCCGCCGACGTCGAGGATCCCCGCCCCGGCCCGGACCATCGCCCGACCGGCGGTCGCGGCGGCCTCGGCATCGAGGTGGTCGCCGCCATCGCTGAAGCTGTCGGGCGTCGCGTTGAGGATGCCCATCAGGCAGCACGGATCGAGCTCCACGGTCCGCTCGCCCGAGAGTCGCCAGTGCCGCCGCGAGGTCTCGCTCACGGACCCGCACCCTCGGGTGCACCGAGCAGGTCGGAGATCGCGAGCCCGACCGTGATGCCGATCACCTCGCTGGGAACCACGGCGCCCCACTCGAGCACCGCCGATTCGTTCGCGGAGGGCGACAGCGACAGCCCGAAACCGATGGGCGGCATCTCGAGATCGAGATCCGGGACGATCTGCTCGCCACCCGGGACGAGCGTCGCCACCTGCCGGGCCAGTCGAGCGATGCGTCCCACGTCGACGAACGCCTGCATGCCCGGCGCCGCCGGCATCCAGCCCGACATCGCGGTGATGACGGGATCCCCGTCGAGGCCATCGGGATTCGTGAATCGATCGAGGACGTCCGGCCGGCGACTGAACGTGACGACGTAGCCCGACTCCGTGTCCCGCCCGAGACCGAGCCAGCCCCGCGGACCGAAGGTGAGATTCGTCGCGGTCAGCACGATCGACGCGTCGCCGACCCGGGAACCGGGCTCGCGACGATCCGCGTCGGCGATCTCCGTCTTCACGGTGATCTGGTCGGCGATCCGTCCGTTGCGCTGTTCGACGCCGCGCTCGAAGGTCGCCGACCGTGCGACCGCGCCATCGACGCCGTCGAGCGAGGCGACGGCCTCGCCCACCGCGGTCGCGACCCGCTTCGGGTCGCGGGTCGTGATCACGACCCCCGCATCGTTGAGGACCCCGCCCATCGCGATCCCGAGCTTGCTCGGTCGCACGCTGAACGCGACCCCGTCCACGACGTCCGCCAACTCGGCCGTCCGATCGTCGAGACCGAGGCGGTCGCCCAGCAGGCGCTGCAGCTCCCGGAACGCGAACGCACCTCCGAGGGCCTTGAAGTCGATGCCCAGGGCGAGGTAGTACGGCCCCGCGGGAAGGGACGCGAGCGGGGACGACCCCGGGCGTGCTCCCGAAGCCGCGATGGCGGCGACGCTCCCGGAGGCGTACCGGGTCCAACCCCGGATCCCGAGGGCGAGGGCATCGGCATCGAGGCCGACCACGATGTCCTCCGCGCCACCCACCGCCTGTCGAAGATCGTCGGCGAGTTCCATCATGTCGGGAGTGATGGCCTCCGCGCCTCCCGGCGGCTCGAACCCCACGACGTCGCGGTCCGCCGCGTCCTGGGCCGCGTCGACTGCGTCGCCGGTGATCCTCAGGAGCACGTCCATTCGTCGCATGTCGTCGAGCGGCTCCGCACCGAAGGGCGTCCCGAGCCGATCGACGCCGCTTCCCGCCTCCCAGCCGTCGAGAAGGTCCCGGCGAGGGGCGAGGAGCACGTGGTCGTCGAGCACGCGGGCGAAGAGCAGGGTGCCGTCGGGTCTTCGATAGGCGCCTTCGCCGCCCGCGGGCTCCGGCGCCAGGTTGGCTTCGAGGAATCGCGCGGCGCTCTCCACCGGCACCGCCGCGACGCCGGCACCGACGAGCAGGTCGTCGATCGTCGGCGACCAGATCGCCAGGGAACCACGTTCGTCGAATCCCGCCGCGACCCCGAGCTGCGACACGAGCACGTCGACCGGACGACCCGCGACCGCGAGTTCGGGACGATCCGCCCGGTCGATCAGGTCGGAGAGGTCGGCATTGGTCCGGGAGAGGTTGGGGATCACCGCCCAGGCGACCGCGTCGTCGGGCACCAGCCCCAGGACGTCGGCCAGCTCGTCGGCGGCGACGGTGGTCGCGGCGACCAGGACGGACGCGAACGAGAGAAGGGTCGGGCGGAACGAAGAGGCGAGACGCGTTCCCATGTGAAGCTCCAGCACCTGGGGCCGGTCGGACGTGACCGGGGTCGAAGTCCGTACTCTACGGTCCCGAATCCATGATCTCCCTCCTCGTCTTCATTCTCCTGGTCTGCGGCGCCTCGATGCTGGCCGCCCTCGTCCTTCGACGGGCCGGCCTGTCGTCGAACGGCATCCTCGCGGGCCTCCTGGTCGGCGTGCTCGCCGGACCGACGGTGCTCGGTCGGCTCGCGCCCGATCGCTGGGAGGCGACGGTCATGGGCGCGACCGATCTTCGACAGGAGAGGGACCTGGCCCGATCCGAGCGGACGGCCTACGCCATGGCGGCCTCGTCCGCGGAAACCGACCCCGACGAGGTCCTCTCCCAGCTGGAGGGTCGGGACGCCCGGATCCTCCAACTCGACGCAGGCATCGACCAGGCATCCCGACGGCATGGACGCCCATGGGCGCTTGCCTGCATCGGGCTCGCCACCATCGCGCTGGGGCTGGGTTGGTCGAGCGGTCGCCGACCGCGTCGCGAAGGCGGGACCTCCGATGCGATCCAGCTGTCGCTGTGGATCGTGCTGCTCCCCGGGGTCCTCGCCGTGCTCGCCATGCGGCTTCTCGGCCGACCGGCCTTCGCACCCGAGACGCTCTTCACGGCGATCGCGGTCTCGGTGCCGGGTTGGTCGTGCGGGAGACGCGAGGCCGGGGCGCTGGCGAGGATCGGTACCGACGGCCTGGTCGAGAAGACGTTGCGCACGGCCATGCTCCCGATCCTGGTGGCGACGATCCTCGCCGCTTGGTCGGGTGGCACGGGCTGGGGCGTGGCGGCCCTGGTGCTGCTGGTTCTTGGAACCGACATCGTGCCGTCCCGATGGGGCCGCCGGGAGCGCCGGAGGATTCGGGCCTGTCTCCACGGCCTCGTCCTGCCGAGCCTCGCTGCGACCGCCGTGCTCCGCTCGGACGTGCTGCTCGAGACGCCCTGGGTCCTCGCGATCGTGCTCGTGCTCGTCGCAGGCGACGGCCGCATGATCGCGTGGCTGGTCGGATTGGGATTCACCACCCCGGGGAACGACGAGTCGTCGTTGCAGGCCGGAAGCGGGCGATCATGGCGGACGTCGCTTCTCGCCTCGGCCGCCTCGGGTCCCCAGCTCGCGCTGGCCGCGACCGCCTCGGCGCTGGCCCTGATCGACTCCGGGACGACCCTCGCCCTCGTGCTCGGGGCCGCCACCCTCGATGCGACGGGACCGCTTCGAAGCCGGCTCGCCGCCGCCTGATTCAGCCGGTCTTCGAATCCTTCTGGACGTCCTTCTGGGAGTCCGTCTGGGAATCCTTCTGGGAATCCGTCTGGGACTCGGCCTTCGAACCCTCGGACGACGTCGCCTTGGCGACGGCCGCCTTGACCCGCGCGTCGAGGGCCTTGCCGTCCGGCGCCGTCCGGCTGTCGAAGAACTCGATGGTCGTGCCGTCGGGATGCACGAGGTACTTGCAGAAGTTCCAGCCCGGGAGCTTTCCGGTCCGCGTTCCGAGGTACTCGTAGAGCGGACTCTGGTCCTTGCCGGCCCTGGTGGACTGCTTCGAGAGCATCGGGAAGTCGACGTCGTAACGGCTGCTGCAGAACTGCCTGATCTCACCGGCCGAACCGGGCTCCTGGCCGCCGAAGTCGTTGCACGGGACGCCGACCACCACGAGGCCCTTGTCCTTCCATCGCTCCGAGAGCTTCTGGAGGCCCGAGTACTGGCCGGTGAAGCCGCAGCGACTGGCGACGTTGACCACGAGGACCGCCTGGCCCTTCCAGTCCTGCATCTTGAGGGGCTTGCCCTCGAGCGTCGTCGTCTCGATGTCGAACACGGTCTTGTCGCTCCACTTCTGCTTCAGCTCGTCCGTGACCGGCATGGACTGGGTGCAGGCGGTGCCGGTCAGCGAGAGGGCGAGGCCGGCGGCGGTCGCGACGATGCTCGATGCGATCTTCATGAACGGGTCTCCGAAGGGGCGCCCGGGCGCCGGCAGCGTCTTCGAGCCCGCAACACCACGGATTCCGCGTTCCGGAGCTTCCACTCCAGATTCCCCGGCCGGTCGCGAGACGAGGGATCGCCTACTCGACCGTCACGCTCTTCGCGAGGTTCCGGGGCTTGTCGACGTCCTTCCCGCGGAGCACGGCCGCGTGGTACGCGAGCAGCTGGAGCGGCACCACGTTGACCAGCGGCTGGAGCGGCTCGATGACGTCGGGGACGTAGAAGACGGACTCGCAGAGCCGGGCGATCTCGGTGTCCCCCTCGGTCGCGACCGCGATCACGTGACCGCCGCGACTCCGGACCTGCTCGATGTTGGAGACGACCTTGTCGTACTGGCTGTTCTTGGTGGCGATGAAGACCACCGGCATGCCGTCGTCGATGAGGGCGATCGGTCCGTGCTTCATCTCCGCCGCGGGCATGCCCTCGGCGTGGATGTAGCTGATCTCCTTGAGCTTCAGCGCCCCTTCCATCGCGACCGGGTAGTTGACGCCGCGGCCGAGGAAGAGCCAGTTCTCGCGCTCGACGAATCGAGCGGTCGACTCCCGGATGTGATCGCCGAGTTCGAGCACCTTCTCGATCTTGTCGGGGATGGCGTCCATCTCGGCGAGAACGACGTCGAGCTGCTCCTGCGACAGGTAGCGACGTCGCCCGATGTAGGTCGCGATCATCGCCGAGACCATCACCTGCCCCACGAAGGCCTTCGTGCTGGCGACCCCGATCTCCGGACCGACGCGGAGGTAGACACCGGCGTCGGACTCCCGGCTGATCGTCGAGCCGACGACGTTCACGATGCCCAGCCCGAGGGCCCCCTTCTGCCGCGCCTCCTGCAGCGCCGCGAGCGTGTCCGCGGTCTCGCCCGACTGGCTGATGGCCGCGATGACCGTGCCTTCCTCGACGATGGGATTCCGGTAGCGGAACTCGCTCGCGAACTCGACCTCGGTCGGGATCTTGGCGAGGTCCTCCATGAGGTACTCCCCGACCATCGCCGCGTGGAGCGCGGTCCCCTGGCCGACGAAGACGATCCGCTTCGATCGGGCCAGGTCCCGGGCGTGATCCTTCAGGCCACCGAGCACGACCTGGCCCTCGGCCCGGTTGATCCGTCCCTGCAGGCAGAGCCGCAGGGCCCGAGGCTGCTCGTGGATCTCCTTGAGCATGTAGTGCTCGTATCCACCGAGTTCGATCTGCTCGATCTCGACCTCGAGGTCGCGCACCTCCGCGGTGATCTCCTGGTCGTCGATCGTCGAGGTCCGGAACGAGTCGCGCGTCAGCTTGGCGACCGTGTAGTCCTCGAGCGTGACCGCCTGGTTCGTGTGCGCGACGATCGCCGCCTGGTCGCTGGCCACGACGAACTCGCCGTTGCCGATCCCGACCATGAGCGGGGAACCCTTGCGGGCGGCGACCATGACGCCCGGTTCCTTCTCGCAGACGACCGCGATCGCGTAGGCGCCCTCCACCTCCCGGAGCGCCGCCTGGACGGCCTTCTCCAGGTCGCCGTGGTAGAGCTCGCCGACCAGATGCGCCAGCACCTCGGTGTCCGTGTCGCTCGTGAACGAATGTCCCTTCTCGGTGAGCCACGTCCGAAGCGACTGGTAGTTCTCGATGATGCCGTTGTGGATGATCGCGATGCCGTGACCGCGTTCGGCGTCGTCCCGCTGCGGATGGGCGTTGGCTTCCGTCACGCCACCGTGCGTGGCCCAGCGGGTGTGGGCGATGCCGATCGAACCGGGGAGTCCGCCATGCGAATCGATGGCCTCCTCGAGCACCCGGACCCGACCCACGCTGCGAACGAGATCGATCGGTCCCTCGTCCACCTGGGTGGCGACCCCGGCCGAGTCGTAGCCGCGGTACTCCAACCGCTTGAGACCCTCGATGAGGATCGGGGTCGCATCACGATGGCCGATGTAGGCGATGATTCCACACATGGGACGGTGATCCTGTTCGGGCGGTTTCCGGGACCCGGAACGCTATCAGCCGGACCTTCGCCGGATCCAGCCGAATGTGCATCGGCTGTCCCGGACGCGAACCTGAGCCGAGGTCCGAAAAGCCGTCGAAGCGGCTCCATCGTCGTCCGGGCGGCCCGTAGCATCCGTTCATGCAGGATCTCTGGGAAGACGAGCGGGCTCGCCACCGCCGGACCGCCGAACCACTCGCCCACCGGCTGCGGCCCCGGACGCTCGACGAGGTCGTCGGCCAGGAGCACCTTCTCGGCGAGGACGGGATCGTCCGGCGGATCGTGAACGCCGGGGTCGTCGGATCCGTGATCTTCCACGGCCCGCCGGGAACCGGGAAGACGACCCTTGCGCGACTGCTCGCCGATGCCCTCGACGCGCACCTCGAGCGGGAGAACGCCGCGGCGGTCGGCGTGCCGCGGATCCGGGAGATCCTCGCCGCCGCCGATCGACGACTGTCCGAGTCGGCGCGACGGACGGTCCTCTTCCTCGACGAGATCCACCGCTTCAGCCGCAGCCAGCAGGACGTCCTGCTCGGCGACGTCGAGCGTGGAGGCATCGCACTCGTCGGCGCGACCACGGAGAACCCGTGGTACGCGGTCAACTCCGCCCTGACGAGCCGCTCGACCGTGCTCGAGGTCCGGTCCCTCGGGAAGGACGACATCCTCGAGCTCCTGCGGCGCGCCGTGGATTCGGAGCACGGACTCGGCGAACTCGCGATCGAGCTCGACGCCGATGCCGCGGATCACCTCGCGGACCAGTGCGAGGGCGATGCCCGCCGCGCCCTGACCGCACTCGAGCTCGCCGCCCTCGGAGGCCGCCCCGGTCGGCGGGCCGATGGAGCGACGCCGATCCGCGTCGACCTCGACGGCGTGAGGAACTCGCTCGGCTCCCGGGCGGTCGTCCACGATCGAAGCGGCGACGGTCACTACGACACGATCAGCGCGTTCATCAAGTCGATGCGTGGTTCCGATCCCGATGCCGCCGTCTACTGGCTCGCCAAGATGCTGCACGCCGGAGAGGACCCGCGATTCATCGCACGCCGCATCGCGATCCTCGCGAGCGAGGACATCGGGCAGGCCGACCCGCAGGCGATCCTCGTCGCCCAGGCCGCTTGGGAGCTGGTGGAGCGGATCGGGATGCCCGAGGCGCAGCTGACCCTCGCCCAGGCCGCGATCCACATGGCGATGGCTCCCAAGAGCGACGCGACGAGTCGGGCGATCTGGGACGCCATGTCCGACGTGCGCGAAGGTCGCACCCTCCCCGTCCCCCGCGAACTGATCAGCGGGATGAAGGCGGGCCGGGCACCGGACGCGCCGGACTATCGCTCACCGCACACCGCCGAGGACGGCGTCGGCACCACCGACTACCTCGGGGTCGACAAGGTCTTCTACCGGCCCCGCGATCGTGGGGAGGAATCCGGACATCGCGGCCGGGTCGAGTCGATCCGCTCCCGTCGACGGGAGCGTCCCGATGGCCCGTGACGCCCCCGACGATCCCGATGCGATTCGACGGACCCTGCGCCGCGAGATCCGTGAACGACTTCGCGGGCTCGAGTCGTCGCAGCGGACGCCCGACCCCGAGACCGTGCTCGAGCGGCTCGATCGCCCCGGCCGCGTCGACCGCGTGCTCTGCTATCTCTCGGACGACATCGAGATCGACCTCGATCCGGTGATCGAGGCGCTGCTCGCCCGAGGCTCCGAGGTCTCGGTCCCCGCCGTCCAGGCCGAACACGGCGTCATGCACGCGGTCCGGCTCGAGTCGCTCGACCCCGCACGGCTCGACCGGGATCGGTACGGCCTCCGCAGTCCGTCGCCACCCGTGCGAATCGTCCCCGCCACCCAACTGGAGGCGGTGCTGGTCCCCGGCGTGGCGTTCACCCGCACCGGGGAGCGACTCGGTCGAGGCGGCGGCTACTACGACCGTTTCCTCGCGACCGTTCCGGGTCACGTCCGCCGCCTCGGGGTGTGTCATCCGGTCCAGGTCCTCGAATCGCTGCCGACCCGCCCGCACGACGTGGCGATGCACGAGGTGTGCGTCCTCCACGGCCCCGATTGAGGGGAATTGGGGCCCCGAAGCCCCGTATTCTCGACCGTCCGGCTCGGTCTGGTCGATTCCACCCTTCGACCCCCTGGTTCCAGAGGAGCTTCGATCCCAGCATGGCGCTTGCCAGCCAGTCATCTCGATCGGGAGGCCGCCGGGCCTACATGGCCAGCCGACGACGACGAGGCCCGGGCCGCTTCATCCTGCTGCTCCTCCTCGTCGCGGCCGCGGGCACGGCGACCTGGTGGTTCCTGCTCCGGCCCGTGGAGGGCACGGAGGCGCCGGCCCCGACCACGCGGGAACCCGAGGTCGAGGTGATCGAGATGGTCGAGACGGAGCCGGCACGGCCGGCCTCCATCGACCCGGTGACCGGGGATCCGAGACGCTCGCTCGGCGACCGGGGCCGTGACATCCCCCCGATCGCCGCCCCCACCACCCCCGAGCCCGTCATCTCCGAACCCGTCGCCTCCGAACCCGACACCCTCGAGCCGAAGGGGACCGAGGTCGCCGAGGCGCCTCTCGAGTTCGAGCCAGATCCGGTTCCCGAGGTGGAGCCCGAGCCCTCGGAAGCACCATCCATCGCCGATGCGATCGGCGCCAGCCTTCGCGCCTCGAACGAACTCTCCGAGGCGATCGCCCTCGAGGAGGACGATCCGCTCGAGGCTCGCCGGTTGATGTCGAGCGCCTGGGCGGGCGGTCTCTCCGACGAGGATCGGGCGACCGCCGCGGCGATGTCCCGTCGACTGGCCGAACGGACGCTCCTGAACGCCCGGGCCCTTCGACGATCGCCGTGGACGTCGACCTACGTGATCCAGCCCAGCGACACGCTCGGCGGGATCATGAACGATCGCGACACCGCCACCTCGCTTCGATTCGTCTCGCTGATCAACGGCCTGAGCGATCCGAACGCGATCAGGGCGGGCGACACGATCGTGCTCCCGGCCGGTCGCTTCCACGTGGTGGTCGACGTCGGCGCGCGGGATCTCGCCGTCTTCCAGGAACTCGAGGAGGGACGACGCGAGCTTCTCATGGTCGTCCCCGTCGCCCTCGGCCCGCAGTTCCGGCGGGACGTCGACGACGTCGCCGGCCTCTACCGGGTCCGACCACGGGGCATGCGTCGCAATCCCTCCTGGACCAACCCGTCGACCGGCCGCCGCTGGAACCGGGGCGATGCCGGCAACCCCGTCGGTGAACACTGGATCTCGCTCGCCCCCTGGAGCGACGAATCGGGCGAGGACCCGCTGCTGGCCATCCACGGCACGGACCCCTCCAACCCGATCGCCCAGGGCGACCACCCGGGCAGCATCGCGGTCGATCCCGCCGACGCCGAGCTCCTCCTCCTGATGCTCGACACGGGCGATTCGATCGTCGACATCCGCCGCTGATCCCGACTTCGGTCGACCCGCCGGCCGCCGACCTAGAATCCACGCCGATGAACTCCTCGTCCACCATCCCGGTGATCGGCGTCACGATCGGCGACCCCCTCGGCATCGGTCCCGAGGTCGTGGTGAAGGCGCTGAACGACCCCGATCTCCACCGGTCCTGCCGGTTCATCGTCTACGGACGGAACGAACTGATGGCCCTCGCGGCCGATCGGGCGGGCATTCGACCGTACTGGTTCCGGGTCGCTCGATCGAGCGATCGGGCGCAAGGCGAACTCCTCCCCCCGGTCACCGTGGTGGACTTCGACGACGTCGACTTCCATCCCCCGCACGAGGCTCGTTCCGACGCGACCGCCGGTCACCTCTCCAAGGCGTTCGTGGAGGAGGCGATCACCGACGCCATGCGGGACGACGAGGACGAACGCCGAGTGGATGCGATCGTCACCGGACCGATCTGCAAGGAGTCATGGGCCGCCGCCGGATTCCGGTGGCCGGGGCACACCGAGCTGCTGGCCCACCGGACCAGGTCCCGCCGCCAGGCGATGGCGTTCGTCTCGCCGCGGCTGCGGGTGGTCCTTGCCACCGCGCACGTCCCGCTCATGGACGTGAAGAACGTCCTGACCATCGGCCGGGTGCACGAGTCGATCGAGTTCGCCCACGAGCTCGGACGCGACCTCGGGATCGAACGGCCTCGGATCGCGGTCTGCGGACTCAATCCACATGCGGGCGAGAACGGGCTCCTCGGCGACGAGGACCAGCGGGTGATCAAGCCGGGCATCGAGGTCGCGAAGAGCCAGGGGCTCCAGGTCACCGGACCACATCCCGCGGACACCATCTTCATCGGCGCCGCTTCCGGCGAACACGACGTCGTGGTCGCGATGTACCACGACCAGGGGCTCATCCCGGTGAAGCTCCTCGGGTGGGACAAGGCCGTGAACGTGACGCTCGGGCTTCCGATCGTCCGCACCAGCCCCGACCATGGCACGGCCTTCGGGATCGCCGGCCGGAACGAGGCGGATGCGGGTTCCATGAGGGCCGCCATCGACCTCGCCCTCGGCCTGGCCGCCGGGAAGCCGAGCGGTTCGAGTATCCATGGGTGACCTCCGCCGGGGCTCGAGCCTCGCGGGAATCGACCGACCCGTCCCGGCCCCTCTTCGGCCCCTGCCCGAGCCCTCCCCCGATCGCGAAGCCGACGGAGATCCGACGACATGATGCCCCCTCCCCTGAAGTCGCTCGCCGGTCGCGTGGCCTGGTTCGCCGGGTGCGGCGCCGCCGTCTTGCTCGCAGGCCCCGCCATCGGCTTGTCCGAAGCCTCCGTCGCGGCCGCCGACCACGGGGCCGTCTCCGGCGAGACGATCGCCCCGGCCTCGCCCGAGCTCGACTCGGTCGAGAAGTCGCTCCTCGGGATCTTCGGGAACGACGTGAAGGTCGAGGCTTCGAACAAGGCGGTCGACCGGGCGGGGATCCTCGAACGATGCCTCCGGCCCGGCACGCTCGACTACCTGCAGTTCTCGTCGGACTCGAGCGGCGGCAAGCCGCTCCGCATCTCCACCGCGTCCTCCAAGCGCCTCCCGGGACGATGGCCCGCGGACATGAAGTCCCCCACCGTGATGACCATCCCGGGAAACAGCACGAGCTGGCTCGTCCGTCGGGACTCGACCCTCGTGATGCCCACCCAGATCGACCAGACGCAGTCCGTGCTCGTTCGGTACGACCCGCCGGAGGTGCGGGTCTTCGCCGGCACGACGCCCGGGCCCGTGGACATGGGCGTGAAGGTCTACGACGTCCACGGGACGGGATCGCCCGAACACGCCGGAAGCCTTCGGGTCACCGCGACCGACCGCGGCGTCCGCCGGGTCACGACGCCCGCCGGCACCTTCGACGCCGTGATGTACCGCTTCGACTACAAGGGAAAGATCGGACCCGCTTCCATCGAGGACTCCGAACTCTTCTTCGCATGTCCCGAGAACGGCATCGTCGCGTCGGTCGAGCGGAAGAAGGTGTCGGCGATGATCTTCTACAACACCGACACGCGATTCGCCTACGCCCTCGTCGGCTCGGGCAGGTCCGGCGGCCAGTGATCGGGCGATCGACGGGGAAGGTCCGAGGACCCGCCCGAGGGAAGGAGGAGGGCGGCGGACCGGACGGCCCGCCACCCCCCTGCCCGGAGGAGACCCTCCCCTCACCGACGTCGTCGCCGCCGGGCGCACACGACGCCCCCGATCGAGGCGACGCCCGCGACACCCGGCGCGGGAATCGGGATCGTCTCCAGCACGAGGTTGTCCAACCGGACCGTCCCGACGCCGGACGAAGCGCCGGTGAACGTCATCCGCAGCAGGACGTCGACCGTCTGGGAAGGGAGCTCGAAGTCGAGGGCGTGCCGGGTCCAATCGACGTCGACCACGAGCATCGACAACGAACGCCAGACCCCGGCCTCCCACCGTTCGACCTGGATCCGATCGAATCCAGTCGCGCTGCGCCGCGTGGCCACGCTCATCCGCACCATCCGGGAGATCCCGTCCATCTTCGGGGCGAGGACCGCGCCGGCATGGAGGGAACCGCCCTCGACCCCCGCCCCGCGCAGTCCCATCGAGTCCCCCGCCGCCCAATCGCCCCAGGCGTTGACGAGGGTTCCCTCGTAGGCCTCCGTCGAGTCCACGAGCCGACCGAAGTCGAGCCAGCCCTTTCCTTCGCTGGACTCGGCCACTCCGGTCGCCGGATCGAGATCGTTGAAGTTCCACCCGGAGACGAGATCACCAGGCGCGAGCGTCGACATCGCCAGCACCGACACCCCTGCGATCAACGAGGGCAGGAACCGCCTCGGCCCGATCGAATCACCGAGATCGAAGGTCGACCGCTCGTCGACGACGACCGGTCCCGGGACCTTCTCGTGTGCTGGATTCGAGGCTTCGCCGAGCCTCGCGAGGAGCTCGGCCGAACCCACTTCTCCCGACGCCGCGCTCTCCCTCCGCCCCGCCCCGCCATTCACCCCGCCGGTCACCATGCCGGTCGCCATGCCGGTCGCCCGACCATTCGCCTCACGCTTCGTCCCACCATTCGCCGCGCCGTTCACGCGACTGCAAATCCCACCGCTCGTTCCGGCCATGCCGTCGACTCCGAGACCCCCTCGGTCGTCCATGCACGCACCCTACGAACGAACGACCCGACTTCCGCGTCTGTCGCGGAAAGTCGGGTCGTTCCCGAGTCGCGGAGGATGGACGGGACGTCAACCGCCGTGCAGCAGCGCCGCCGCCTGGACGACCACTCGACTGTTGTTCGGATCGATGATCCAGAGCCAGTCGTCGAAGAGGAACTCGAACCGGGCGGCCAGCAGGGCGATTCGGCCCATCACGGTGAACCCGAAGGCGGCCCCGAAGGTGATCATCAGGAACCAGATGCCGACCTTGGCGACCTTGCCCACGGTGCCCTTGTGCTCGACGCTGAAGAAGAAGTAGGTCAGGCAGGTCAGGACCCCGACCAGCAGGGTCAGCTGCCGGAGGCTCGCCCAGAACGTCGAGTAGCCGTTCACCGAACCATCGGCGTTCTGGACCACCTGGTACACGGGCACCACGGTCGCGTCCACCTGGCTGAGGAAGTCGCCCTCGATGTAGCCGACCATCCGGATCGCCGCGGTGGTGCCGACGATGAACGCCAGGGTCCACAGGCTGAGCCACTGCCCCTTGGGCGCGAGCCGCATGAGCAGCAGGACGCCGAAGACCGCGGGGATCAGATACGCCCACTGCGGAGCCATGTCGGTCATGCCCGGCATGAAGTGCGCCTGCACGAGGGCCGGGGTCAGCTTGCCGAGGAGGTTCGGGACGATCATGTCCCAGAAGCCCACGACCATCCAGTAGCCGGCGGAGACGCCGACGACGATGGACTCGGCCGTCTTGTAGATCGGGTTGTCCTTGTAGAGGAACGAGAAGATCGCGAGCGTCAGGAGCGCCGCGACCCAGATCCCGATCGTCCGCGCCCAGTCGAGCGAGACGTCGGCGCCCGCCGTGCCGCCGAGGACCTCGCGAGCCGGCACCGGCTCCTGCAGCGTCCATTCGACGACCTCGTCGCCTTCGGCGCGGTACCGGGAGGCCTCGTCGGAGTCGACCGAGACCCACGCCGACTCGGTCACGAGCTCGCCGGCTCGAGACCGCTCCTCGTCGACCGAGGCGGGATCGACCGCCGGGACGGCGACCTTCACCATCTCCATGTCGACGGTCCTGCTGTAGACGCGTCCCATCCCATCACCGACGAAGGCCCTCGCGATGAGGAGCACGCCGAGCACGGCCAGGACGATGAACACACCGAGCGACTGGCGACTCATCGGGAACCTCCTCGTCGTCGACTGGAGAAGTAGATGACGTTTCCGACCACGATCAGGGCGATCATCAGCAGGTGGGCCACCAGCTGCGGTCCCATCCGCCGCTGGGCCTCGAGGAAGATGCCGGGCTCGGGATCGTGTGCGATCGAGACGAGCCGTTCCACCGAAGCCGGCGGCAGCTCGGAGATCCGCTTCGCGGCGGCCTCCGTCAGGCCGTCACCGACCTTCGAGGTGGCCCACTGCGGGACCTCGGAGGCGACCCGCGGGAAACCGGAGACCAGCGTGCCGTCGACCCCGTCGATGCCGTCCTGCGCGAGGGCGATCGAGAAGGCGTCGCCCCGCACCCAGCCGTTCACGACCGACTCGTACTCCGCGGCCCCCTTGATGGCTCCGAGGAGCCCCTGGACCTGGATCGGCACGTAGGGGTACATCTGCGGGGCCTGCACGCCCGTGCAGCCCACGATGAGAGGCTTCTTCAGCGGCGTCGCCGCATAGAGCACCCACTCCTTGCTGCCGGGGTAGCCGGCGCTGACGTTCACGATCGCATCGAAGTCGCCGAGGCTCTTGATGCCGGCCATCATGGGGATCGCGGCCACCGGCGTGCCCCGCGCATCGCTCGGGAAGATCTGCCGGAAGTCCGTCACGATCGTCTTGATGACCGCCTCGTTGCCCGCCTTGAAGCCGAGGTCGACCCAGTCCTGCCCGTACTCGTAGTCGGGGTAGTAGGTCCCCAGCACCTTGCTGGTGCTCGAGCGGATCATCTGGGGCCCGACCGGCCAGAGGGCGATGAAGTACATCTTGTGCCCCCTCTGGGCACACTGGCGGATGAACGAGTTCGCCATCGGGCCGAGCTCGCCCTCGCTCGCGGGATCGAAGTCCCACGACATGAGGATCCTCGACCCGGGGTCGAGGTCGTCGAGGACCTGGAAGGCCGACTTCGCGAGCGGCGTCGGCACCTCGGGCAGGGTCTTGCCGGTGAGGTTGATCACGATGATGGGCACCGCGACGGCGAGACCCATCATCAGGAAGATCCAACGTCGGTCGAGGTTGTTGAGTCGATCGAGGAAGCTCATGGGTCAGTTCCCTCCACCGAGGTAGGAGCGGTCGAGGCCCATCAGGATCTTCAACGACGTGCTCGCGATGCCGAGCGCGATGCCGATGATGATGGCCCGATTGCCCGCGGTGTTGAACACCTGCATGATGTAGACGCTCAACTCCTCGATCCGAAGCCCGGCGAAAGGCCCGTCGGGCGAGATCCAATCCGTGAGGAACGGCCCGGCCGCGGTCCGTCCCAGCAGGATGATGAACGCCGTGCCGAGCAGGAGGATCGCCTCGAAGTTCTTCGCCCGGAACGCTCGGAACGCGGCCGAGGCGATGTAGAACGCGAGCATCGCGAACATGGTCGAGGTGAGCGGCTTGAAGACGTACTCGTAGACCCACCAGAAGGCGGTGCCCTGCCCCTGGATGTCGCCGGCCCACGGCTTGTCCGGGAAGGCCGGGTTCGGGGGCACCCCGACCTTGAAGAGTCCGATCGCGAGCATGATCACGAAGGAGCCGAGGACGATGAGCGAGTAGGCCCAGCCCTGGTTTCGATCGGAGATCTTCTTGAGGTGGACCTTCAGCAGGCTTCCGCCGCCGAGGACGAAGGCGATCGCCGCGATGATCGCGAAGAACGTCGTGGCATCCTCGCCCCACGCCGACAGCGACGGGACGAAGTTGGCGACGATCAGCAGGACCCCGATGGTCGCCGTGATGATGAGGGGAACGGTTCGCTTCACGAGTCGTGACTCCTCAGCCGGACAGGATCGTGGACTTGAACCAGGCGACGCTCTCGAGCAGCGCCTCGCTGCCGGTCATCGCGCCGATCGTGGCGACGGCGACGCCGACCACGAGGACGATGCCGACCAGGACCTTGCCGATGTCCTGGCCCTTCAGGCTGCCGAGCTGGTCGGGCTGTCCCGAGAGATAGGCGCTGGCCGCGAAGAACTCCTCGCCGATCAGCGTGTAGTCGCACGCCGCCACGAAGAACGGCAGCTGGCTGGGCATCGCGGTCCCCGCGATCTGGATCGCCCCGACCGAGTTCCCGGTCTCCGCGAGGATGAGGCTCTCCGCGAAGAACGCCCCCATGTAGAAGCACGCCGCCGGTCGGTCGCGGACGATGAGGCCCGAGACGTATGCCGTGAAGCCGAACTGCTCGTCCGTCACGTAGTAGATGAGGTCGGGGTTGTAGGCATCGCTCCGACCCGCGGTCAGGTAAGACGCCTCCACGGTCTCGCGGGCCGCGCTCATGACCAGCGACCGGCTCGTCGGCACCTCGATGCGGGCGTCGTACTCGGCCGCGGTCTTGGCGACCCGCCCGAGCACGGTGACGCCGGCCACCGTCTGGAGGTCGTCCATGTCCTGGATGCCGGTGATGTACAGCATCGGCCGGCCCATCTCGGTCGCCCGGCCCACGGCCTCGTCGACCGCGGCGAGGCCGGCGATCGTGCGGATCTTCAGCACCACGCCCTGCCGGGCGCGGAGGATGAAGAACAGGACCACGCCGCAGAGCAGGGCGAGGATGATGAAGAGCGGGGCTCGGGTCAGGTCGATCGGTGCCGGAGCCGCGACCACCACCGGACTCGCGTCTGACCGCGGTCCGCGAGTGGTCCCCCCGTCGCCGGAGGAGGCGATGGTGGAGACCGCGAAGGTGTACTCGGCCGACGTGTCGAGCTTGGTGACCTGCAGTGAATCGACATCCGCGTCGACGGTGTCGACCAGCGTCCATCCGCCGTCGTCGCCGCCCGGCTGGTCCGAGGGCTGGTACTCGAGCGAAGCACCGTTCATCGCCAGGTCGGCGACGCGATCCGCCCGCACCGCGGCATCCTCGGGGGAGAGGCCCTCGACCTCGACGAGGCGGTCGAGCTCGTTCTGGTACGCGGTCGCCCGGAGCTCCGAGAGGTACGCGAGGCGGTTGCTCGTGGCCTGCGCCTCGGTCTCCGCCTTCGAGAACGATCGCCAGACCTGGAACCCGACGATCCCGTCGGCCTGCGGCGGCGTCCAGGCGACGTCCACGACGCCACCTCCGTCCCACGGGCGATCGGTGGCCGTCACGTTGGTCGGCGCGGGTGGTGCCGCCATGGCGGCCCGGCCCCCGAGGACGACCGACCACGCGAGCAGCAGCACCGCCACGAGGGGCGTCGGTCGCGATCGCCGGGTTGGATTCGACACGCTCGTCATGCTCAAGCCTCGATGAGTTCGACGTTGGCCCTGGGCACGACCGCCGTGCCACCATCAGAGAATCGGACCTCGAGCACCCTGGCCTTCGATCCAGAGCCGAGAACCGCCGGTTCGGCGGGCAGCGAGGCCACTTCGCCCAGCTTCCCGAAGTAGGGATCGCGGATCACCCGGATCGTCGTGCCGATCTCGAGGACCCCGGCCTCGTGGGCCAGTGACGGATCCACGTCACCCTCGTTCTCCCCCGCCTCGAGCGGGACGAGGATCTCGGGCCGCATCACGCCGGCCCGGATCTGGGTCGCGCCGTTGACGCTCGCGACCCGGCCCGCCTTGTCGGCGAGCAGTCGCCAGGTGCGGGACGCCATGGCGATGTCCCCGAAGCCCTCGGTCACGATGACGGTCAGGCCGATCTTCTCGCTGCCCGTGATCGCGACCCCGAGGTCCTTGCCGAGCAGCTCCTTGAGGTCCTGGTCGTCGATGCCGCCCGAGACCACCGCGGCGGCCCCGATCTCGATCGCCTTCCGCAGGGCCGCGACGGTCATGCGGGCGCCGCCGAGGATGACGGCTCCCTTCATCCCGGGGGTGATCATCTCGGGGACGAGCGTCTCGCCGTGGTCCTTGCAGGCCACGTGGATCTCGCCCTGCGTCTCGCCGCCGATGCCGAAGATGCCCTGGACCATGAGGACGTCGTTCTCGACGACGCAGCCCTCCGCCGGAAGCACCTCCACCACCGTGCCGGCGAGGTACGCCCGCACCTGGACCGGGATCGCTGCGCCACGGATCTTCAGCTGCCCGGTCGTCGAGGAGATCGACTCGATCGTGCCGTCGGCCTCCGCCGCGACCTCCGACTTGAACATCCCGAAGATGCCCTTGGACTCGGCGATCGGATCGCCCTTGGAGACCTTCTCGCCCTCCTTCCTCGTCATGAGGGCGGGCACCTCGCCGGGCGAGCAGCCGAGGCGGTTCGCGACGTTCATCGGCGAGACGTCGCCCTCCATGAAGGTCTCGGCCACGACGTCGTCGGCCGAGACCCGGTCGCCGACGGCCACCTTCACCTCCCCGCGAATGGGGAGGAGCCGTCGCGATCGGTGCGTCGTGCGGGCGGAAACCTTGAGTCCTGGTGTGTAGGCCTTGGCCATCTGGGTCCTCGAACGGGATGCGTCTGGTTCACACGGGCGAGCTGGTGGACGGCGCGGCGCCGCTTCCGGGATAGAGGTCGACGGCCTCGATGGTGCGGGTCACCGCTTCCCGACGTTCCCCGGTCGACTCCGGGAGCGTGAGGGGACGACCGCGGGCGTCGAGGATGATCCCCACCGCGCCGCCCTTCACGGTCCGCTTGACCGACTTGCCGGGACCGTTGCCGAAGTCGACCCCGCGACTCGGATCCACCTCGACCTCGGCGGTCGATCCGATGCCGAGCTCGATCATCCTGACCTCGCCCCAGGCGAGCTCCCCGGACTCGGAGACGTCGCCGGAGATCGAGTACTTGAAACAGGTCTTGCCGGGCTTCGGCTCGCCCTTGGCGGCGACGCACGTGCCGAGGACCACGAGGCAGTCTCGCTCGAAGACCTCCATCGCGGCCTTCTCGTGCACCGAGCTCAGGACGCCGAGGTGCGGCATCATGAAGATCGAGTCCTTCGCGAGCGTGGTGAACCCCTCGGGCTCGAACGCATCGATCAGCATCATGGCCGTCTGGTGCATGCGTGGCGCGTGGCTCAGGACGCCTCCCGAGGCGACCAGCAGGTCGAGCTTCATGCCGTCGACGATGCTCGCGCCGCCGACCTCCTGGCTGAAGACGTCGCCCACGGTCCGCTGCTGCTGGACGCCCTTGAGCGTCGTGGCGAACTCCTTGTGCTGCTGGTACGCCAGGCGAAGGGCCTCGCGGGCGACCGCCTGCTCGAACACCAGCGCCTCCGCGCTCTGCGGGATCGTCGTCGGCCGGATCATCTTGTTCTTGACCCGGTTTCGAAGCTCGCGCTCGTCCATCTCGATGTGGACCCAGCGGAGGACGTCGTCCATCCCCGCCTCGGCGCAGACGTTCGAGATCGAGTAGCTCATCCCGAGGTTCGCGCTGACCGTGCGGTTGAAGGTGCCGTCGAAGACGCTGAAGACGTCGGTGGTCGCGCCGCCGATGTCGACCCCGACCGCGTTGATGCCCTGCGTCCTCGCGATCGTCTGGAGGATGTCGCCGACGGCCCCGGGCGTGGGCATGATCGGGGCGTCGGTCCACTCGATGAGCTTGTCGTAGCCCGGCGCGTGGGCCATGACGTGTTCCAGGAACACGTCGTGGATCCGGTCGCGGGCCGGGCCGAGGTTCTCCTGCTCCAGCGTCGGTCGCAGGTTGTCGACGAGCGAGAGGTCGAACCCGCCCGACTCGTCGTCCGCCGCGCCGAAGACCCGCTCGATCTCCCCCCGCGCCTCCGAGTTGCCCGCGAAGATGATCGGGAGCTGGTACGCCGAACCGAAGCGCGGGCGAGGCTTCGCCGGTGCGACGAGCTCCGCCAGCTGCACGACCTGCGTCGTGTTCCCCCCGTCGGTCCCGCCGGACAACAGCACCCTGTCGGGACGAAGTTCGCGGATCCGCTGGATCTGCTCGTGCGGACGACGCTTGTCGTTGCTGGCGATCACGTCCATCACGATCGCCCCGGCACCCAGCGCGGCCCGCTTGGCGCTCGCCGCGGTCATCTCGCGGACGACGCCCGCGACCATCATCTGGAGGCCGCCGCCGGCGGAACTGGTCGAGATGTACACGTCGCAGCCGTCGGCCTCGTCGACCGAGGAGCGGCGGATGATCGTGCCGTCGTCGGCGATCAGTCGCCGACCGGAGAGCTCCTGGAGCTCGGTGATGGAATTCACCACCCCGACCGTCACGTCGGCGAAGGGCTCCTCGACGGTCGTCGGGGCCTCGCCTCGGAAGGTCTGGCGGTACACGCCGTCGACCTCCTCGATCATGATGGCCTTGGTCGTGGTGGAGCCGCAGTCGGTGGCGACGATCACCTTGATGCGATCGGGATTGACGGCCTGGGCGGACATGCTCGAGGCACCTGTCTCGGGAGGATCGGATGGCCGCGGATCCGGAGGGGACCGGTCGACGGCGGGAGTGGCATGGAGCGTATCGCAAGGACGCGACGCGGTGCGTCGCGACCCGGTCACGACGTCCGATCGGGGTCGTCGTTCGATTCCGGTTCCGCGGGGCTCCGGGAGGCCCCGTCCGCGGGCGGGGACGGGGCGTTCTCGGCCGGATCCGACTCCACGTGGCTCGCCTCCGCGTCCTCGATCGATCGAATGAGGTACTCCACCGAGCCCCGCCGCTCGACGAAGGAGGCGAAGGCGTTCCAGGAATCGGGGTCGACGACCGTGGAGGCGAAGGGCGTGAAGAAGTGGAGCGCCTGGGCGCCCAGGTAGTTCAACGGCCGCGACATCTCCAGGAGCATCGTCGCGGGCGTCGTCATCCGTCGACGAACGACCTCCCGGCAGATCTTCTCCACCGCCTCCCGCTCGCGATCGGTCGGCGCGAAGTCCTCCGGGTCCTCGACCGCGAAGGCATGCCTGAGCCGGTCGATGAAGCGTCGGTCGCTCACGTGGCCGCTCCCTCCCCCGCGGTCCGTGGTGGCTCGACGATCTCGATGTCCGATCCGTTCTCGACCGCTCGACGCGCGACGCCGCCGAGATCGCTCATGGTCCGGGACGGATCGCCGCCCCAGTAGAGGTCGATGCCTCGACGGGCGGCCCGCCCGCGTCGACCGCCGCTCAGCCAGCCGCCCTTCGGATCGAGCACGAGCAGCCGGGCCTCGGACCAGCGAAGCGATCGCCTGCGCAGCGGGAAGCCGGCGACGACCCCGTCGTCGTCGACCTCGTATCGGGAAGGGAGGAACCAGCGATTGAGTCCGAGGGCCATCAGCGTCGCCGCGGTCGCGCCCCAGAGGAGGTCCCCGCCGAGCAGGCCCGCGAGACTCGAGAAGGCGAGGATCGCGACGACCACGAGGACCGTCCGGGCCGGCGCCTCGTTCGCGGGCCAGGCGGTCCACGCGACCGTCGGGGCGGATGGATCTCGATCGGAGGCCGGAATTCCGCGACGATACGCGATGGCCGGAAGGGCGTCCGCCGGGGCATGGACATACCCTGACGGGGCGTCGATCCGACGCCGGAGGCCGCTGACGATGACCGAACCCACCACCAGCCGCACCACCTCGAATCCCGACACGCCCGACGTCCCCGACGGATTCGAGGCCGACGGCGCGGTGAGTTCCCCGCTCGACCTGATGGCCTGGGCGGCCCGCCACCGCGACGACTTCAAGCCGCCCGTCGGCAACAAGTACCTCTACAGCGGTCGCGACTTCTTCGCGATGGTCATCGGGGGCCCGAACGCGCGGAACGACTTCCACAAGGTCGACAGCGAGGAGTTCTTCGTCCAGCTGAAGGGCGACATCGTGGTCAAGACCTGGGAGGACGGGCGGATCGTCGACCACTGCATCCGCGAGGGCGAGACGTTCTTCATCCCGCCGAACGTGCCGCACGCGCCGTGCCGACCGGCCGACACGCTCGGGCTCGTCATCGAGCGCCGTCGCCCCGAGGGCGAGATCGAGCACCAGATCTTCTACTGCGAGAAGTGCGGCGCCCTGGTCCACGACCAGGCGTTCGACTGCAAGGACATCGTCGTCCACTTCCGCGACGCGATGGAGGCGTTCTGGAACGACGACACCCGGAACCAGTGCCCGGAGTGCGGACATCGCGTGACGAAGCCGGGGCCCTACGAGCTTCCCGCCAGGTTCCGCCGCTGAGCGGTCACGAAGGCGACCGGTCGCTCTCGACGACGCCACGGACGACGCGGGCGAGGTCCATCGATCCGCCCCGGAAGACCTCGAGGTGCGACGTCGGGAGCTCGACCACCTTCACGGTGCGGGCCAGTTCCGACCACCCGAGGTCCGCGAGATCCGACACCGGACCGAAGTCGGTCTGCACGGTGCGAAGGAGCACGACGTCGACCGGCGCCGGTTCCGGGTCGTAGAACCGCATCGCCTCGAAGCCGGCGGCGACCACGCCGCGGAGCGACTCGAGCGCCGTGCCTCCCGCGCCGCCGCCGAGTCGATCGAGCAGGCCCTGGGGCAGCACGTTCCGGAAGCGCATCTTCCAGTCGCGGGCGTTCGTGACCCGCGCGGCGAACGACCGACGCGACGGGAGGCCCGCCGGCGCGGAGTCGATCACCATGACGCAGGGGTCGACCCCGGCGGCGGAGAGCCGCCGCGCGACCTCGAACGCGACGAATCCCCCGAGCGAGTATCCGACGAGGAAGGCGGGCACGCCGCTCGACTCGAGGACCCGCGAGGCGAACGTGTCCGCGAGCGCCTCGACCCTCTTGAGGGGCGCCGCTCGACCCGCCGTGCCGGGATAGGGCAGCCCGCGAACGGGCAGCCAGGACGGAAGGCCGTCGAGGATCGCCTGGAAGCTGAAGACCGTCCCCCCGACCCCGGGCAGGCAGTAGAGCGCCCGCGAGTTCGCATCCGCACCGGGGTGGAGCGTCACGACCGAGGCATCCTCCCGATCGATGTCCGCCGCGATCCGGGTCGCGATCGTGCGGGCGGTGCCGCCCTCGAGCACATCGACGAGGCGGACCGGCCGGGCGACCCGCTTCTCGAGCTCGATGGCGAGGCGGAGCAGGTCGAGCGAGTCGAGGCCGAGCCGGCGGATGGGACGGAGCGGATCGACGTTCGGCGTCCCGGAGATCTCGCCGATCGCCCGGCACACCACGTCGAGCAGCTCGTTCTCCCGCGGCACCATCGGGACGAGGACGTCGGAGTCGCGCGTCGCCGCCAGGATGGACTCGACGGCCCGGCGATCCGGCTTCCCGTTGGCCGTCCGGGGAATCGCCTCGACCACGGAGACGACCGCGGGAACCTCCCATGAAGGCAGGCGCGTGACCAGCCATTCCCGGACATCCTTCTCCGACGGGGAGGGTCTCCCCGCCATCGGCACCACGCAGGAGGCGACGATCCTCCTTTCGCGATCCTCGAGGACGATCGTGCACGCGTCGCCGATGCCGTCCATCCGGCGGATGGTCGAGTCGATCGCGTCGAGTTCGACCCGATGACCCGAGACCTTCACCTGCGCATCCGACCGACCACCGAACTCCAGTCGACCGTCGGGCAGCCAGCGAGCGCGATCACCCGTGCGATAGCCGATCCGCCCGGTCGCCCCGTCCTCGAAGTACCCGGGCCGGGTCTCGACCCCGCCGCCCTCGCCGAGGTAGCCGAGTCCGACGCCGTCGCCGAGGGCCACGAGCTCCCCGAAGCGACCGGGTGGCACGGCCCGCTCGGAGGCATCGACGATCCGGACCTCGGTGCCCCGGATCGGGCGGCCGATGGGAATCGACCCCGGCTGGATGCCGCCCGCGACCATCGACTCGCAGGCGGTGAACACCGTGTTCTCCGTGGGTCCGTAGCCGTTCACGATCGCCACGTCGGGCCGACGATCGAGAAGACGCCTCACGTGGACGGGCGAGACCACGTCGCCGCCGGTGAGGACCAGGTCGAGTCCGTCGAAGAGCTCCGGCAGGCCGTCGACCGCGGCATGGAAGAGGGCGGCCGTCAGCCAGCATCCTCGAACGCCGTCGCGACGGATCCGATCGAGCAGTCCGACGAGGTCCGCGGCGGATTCCTCCCAGCAGCAGACCGTCCCGCCGTTCAGCAGCGGCCACCAGATCTCGAGCGTGGATGCGTCGAAGGCGAGGGGCGCCGCATGGAGCATCCTGAACCCGCGCCCGCCGGGAAGGAACCAGGCATCGTCGACCAGCCGAAGGACGGCTCGATGCGGTACGACGGCGCCGCGCGGTTCCCCGGTCGTGCCGGAGGTGAACATCGCGTAGAACGGCGTCTCGGGACCGGATCCCGGAAGGTCGACTCGTGCGTCGTCCCGTCCGCGGAAGGACCGGGGATCGACGACGGGGACATCGCCTCGCCACGAGCTCGACGCGTCGATGCCGTCGAGGACGGCCAGCGGTCGGCAGGCCCGCAGTTGTCGTTCCCTTCGATCCGCGGGGAGATCACGGTCGACGGGAACGAACCACCCGCCCGCCCGGACGACGCCGAGCATCGATGCGATCGTCGCGGCATCCCGCCGTCCGGCGATCGCCACCGATCGTCCGTCGAGCGGGCCGCACCGTTCGAGAAGCTCCGAAGCGATCGCCGCCGACCACGACTCGAGCTCGCCGAACGCGAGCGATCCGTCGGCGTCGACGACCGCGGGATCGTCCGCCTGCCTTCGGGCGACCGCCTCGAACCTGGCCGAGACGCTCGACCGGTCGCGGTCCGTGCCCTCGTCGTCGCCGCCTCCGGTCCCGAAGGCCCGTATCAGGCGCCGATGCGCGGGCGTGAGGCAGTCGATGTCCCCGAGCCGGCGCCGATTCGCGTCGCCGACGCGCAGGCTGGTGGAGATGCCCGAGAGCACCGAGATCGTGCGTGCGAGCATGTCCTGCGGCCGTTCTCCGTCGAGGACGCCCGACTCCACGTCGAGCGCGAGGGCTCGTCCTTCGGGGGAGGCCGGCGTCACGAGGGCCGCGCGGAAGACCCCCGCCCCGGTCGAGGTCCAGCGAACCACGCAGCCGGAGATCCTGCGAGCGACGTCGTCCCGGGTCAGCACGCCGTCGAGCGGCGGGCGGGTGAAGGCGGCATCGGGTTCGATCTCGCGGACGATCCGACCAAGCGTCGCGCCTCGGTGATCGAGTCCGCCGGCGACCACGTCGGCGACGTCCTCCAAGGCCTCCGAGACCGTGCGGTCGTCGTCGATCCGCACCACGATCGGCAGGACCGAGGCGCCGAGTCCGGATTCCTCCACGTCGCCCGCGAACGGCACCCCGATGACGACCCGGTCGCGGTTCGTGGCCCGTCCGAGCACGAGCGCCCACGCGAGGATCGCCGGCACGACCGGGGGCAGGCCCAGCCGGGCGGCCGCCTCGGCCGCGCCGTGGAAGACCGATCCTCCGTCGCGGTCCTCCGCGCCGTCGCGCCGAGCCGATTCGTCGAACTCCACGACCGGAAGCGAAGCCTCACCGAGCCGATCCCGGACGCGGCCGATCCACCACGCATCGTCCGCGGGATCGGAGAAGTGCGACGAGGCCTGGCGGACGACGGGCTGGTCGTCGGGAACGCCGGCGACGAGATCGTCGAGGATGAGGTGCGCCGTCCTGCCGTCCACGGCCGCGTGATGCAGGACCACGAGGAGGTCGCGACCTCCATCGGCCCTCGGCCACGTGGCGGTCCGGATCGGCATGCCGTCCCCGATCCGAAGCGGATGCCGCAGCAACCGTCGACGATCGTCCTCGCCGGGTGCCGACGGGAACGCCTCGAGATCGACCGGCCCGAGTTCGTCGAGTCCGAGCACCCGCTGCCCGATGTCGGGACGCCGCGCGGTCCGCAACGTCGCGAACCGTCTCCGAATCAACGCGATCCGGCGGCCGATCTCCTCGATCCCGGGATCGTCGTCGAAGGCCAGGGTCCACGCGAGATGGAAGGCGCCCTCGGGCGCGAGCGCCTCCTCCGCCAGCACGTCCCGGACGAGGGCGTCCAACGGCCCCCAGCCCGTCGAATCGATCGGCGGGACGGCCGGCGACCCGTCGGACCGCGAGCCGTCGACGTCGACCAGTTCGGATCGAGCGTCCCGGCCGAGACGCCCGCGCAGTTCCTCGATCGAGGATCGCAGGATCGTGGTGGCCGGCAGCTCGGTCGCGAAGCGTCGAGCGAACTCGGCCTGGAGCCGGATCGCCGCGAGGCTGTCGATCCCGAGCGATGCCAAAGACATCGCCTCGGCATCGTCGCGCACCGGTTCCGCGTCGAGTCGACCCAGCACCTCGCCCGCGGACCACCCCCCCGCGAAGCCCTGCTCCACGCGGGGCAGTCGATCGATCTCGCGGCGGAGGAACTCGCGGTCCACCTTGCCGTTGGACGACCGTGGGATCGAGGCGATCGCCCGAAGGCGCGAGGGAACCAGCCAGGGGGGCAGGAGGTCGCGGAGTCGGCCGAGGCATCGCTCGAGGGCGACGTCGCTCGAAGGCCCGACGACGAATCCCGTGAGCGCGACGTCGAGGTCGCGCGACGCGGCCACCACCGCCGCGTCCTTCACGCCCTCGATCCGGGAGAGGACCGCCTCGATCTCCGTGGGGTCGACTCGATATCCCGAGATCTTCACCTGGTCGTCCATGCGCCCGAGGTACTCGAGCCGGCCGTCCCGGCCGACGCGGGCGCGATCGCCCGTTCGATACCGCCGTTCCGAATCACCGGGCGTCTCGAATCCACCGAAGTCGCCGTCGAGGTAGCCGAGCGCCACGGCCTCGCCCACCACCACGAGTTCGCCCGATTCGCCGACGGGCACCGCGCCCCCCGTCGGCGACTCGATGCGGACGGAGACGCCGTCGATCGGTCCCCCGATCGACGGGCGATCGGGCCAGAGCGCGGGGTCGTCCCCCAGGTCGTGGTGGGTGACGACGTGGGTCTCCGTCGGTCCGTACTGGTTCAGGAGCCTCGTCGCCGAGGTCGAGCCGGCCGCGGCGGTGCGGATCGCCTCGTCGATCCGGAGCGCCTCGCCGGCGCAGACGATCTCCCGGAGGTCGCGTGGAAAGCCCGCGTCGCACGCGATCGCGAGCCCGCGCAACACCAGGGGTGGAAGGTGGATCCTCGTGATCGCCCGATCGCGGAGGAAGGCCGCCAGCGCGAACGCATCCCGTCGCACCTCGAGGGGGACGGGCACCACGGCCCCTCCCGCGTCCCAGGTGGTGAACATCTCCTGGAAGAAGACGTCGAAGCCGATCGGGGCGAACTGGGCGGTGCGGGCGGCGACGTCCCGATTCGTGCGGCGACGCTCGTGATCGAGGAGCCCGGCGAGTCCGGCGTGGTGCATCCGGACGGCCTTCGGCTCGCCCGTCGATCCGCTGGTGAAGAGGATGTAGCAGGGGGCGTCCGGCCGGAACTCGACCCTGACCGGGCTCTCCGCGGGCGTCGCCCGGGAGGCATCGATGATCGGAGCGTCCAGCGCCGCGTCGCGAAGGGCCGCCTCGACCAGGGGCCGGTTCGACTCGCCATCGACGATCACCGCGACCGGACGCGCTCGGGAGAGGATCCCCGAGACCCGCTCGATCGGCGAACCGGTCGCGATCGGCATGGCGGCACCACCCGCCCGCATCGCGGCCGCCACCGCGATCATCACCTCGCGCCCACCGTCCCCCACGACCGCCACCGGTCGATCGAGGCCCGCGGGCCCGTCGGACCCCAGGTGCAGCAGCTCGCCCGCGAGGCCGTCCACGAGCCGATCGAGTTCGGCGTGCGAGAGCGTGCCGGCCGCGTCGACGACGGCGGGCGCCTCCGGCGTCGCGGCCGCCGAGTTCCGGAGGATCTCGTCGAGGGGACCCCGCCCTTCTCGATTCCGATCCGGTCCGACCACTCGGGAGGCCGCCGAGCCCGTCGGTTCGTCGCGGGCGAGGCGGCGGAGTCCATCGACGAACGCGGCCAGGAGTCGATCCGCGGTGTCGGCGTCGACGACGAGGGGATCCACGTCGAGTTCGATCCGGCACCCGTCGCGTCCGAAGTCGACCATCACGAACGCGGGGAACGGGACGTCGCCGGACGGCGCGACCCGCCAGGAGAGCGGCGATTCGGGTCGCCGGTCCGACTCGGTCATCCCGACGACGAGGTCGAGCCACGGTGGTCGCCCGCTCGCGTGCATCGGGCTGTTCGTGGCACCGCGCACGATCCGGTCGTACGGGACGCCCCGACGCCGTCGGCACTCGCGGAAGCGGGCGAGGACCTCCGCGATCGAAGCGGCGTCGTCGACGGGGACCGGAATGGTGTTGAGGAACATGCCGGTGGTGCGTTCGAGACCCGGATTGTCGCGCAGGGAGACCGGGACCCCCACCGGCACCGCTCCCTCGCCGGCGCACCCCACCGCCGAGAGGGCCCGGCGGATCGAGAGGAGGACGGCGGCGGATCGCGTGCCCCCGACGTCGGGCAACCGACGATCGAGTGACTCGACGAAAGCTCGATCGAGCCGCGCGCCTCGACGACGACTTCGTCCCGCGGGCTCGTGGATCGGTCGGAAGTCGAGCTGCCCGGGCAGGCCCTCCAGTTCATCGATCCACCATCGGAGGTCCTCGTCGACGTCGTCGCCCGATCCCGAAGCCGATCCAGGGCCTGGAGCCAGGTCGAGCACGCCGATCGACTCGTGCCCGTCCGGATCGGCCGACGCCTGCATGTCGAGGAGGCGGTGCAGGTCCTCCACGATGATCCGGAGGGACGGGTCGTCGACCGCGACATGGTGGACGAGGAGGAGCAGCGACACCAGCCGGCCGTCGACCTGGAGCCCGAAGGCCCGCCACGGTCGACCACCGATCACGGAGGGGAACGAGTCGCCGATTCCGTCGATGATCGAGCGGATCGAATCGTCACCGAGATCCGGAACGCCTCGAGGCTCGACCACGACCATCCGCGGGGCGGGAGTGACGACCTGTTCGGTGGCGTCGCTCGGCCCGTCCGGGCCCTCGATCCTCGTTCGCAACGAAGGGTGGGCCGCGACGATCCAGCGGATCGCCTCGGAGAGTCGTCGCCACGAGGTCCCCTCCGGCAGGTCGACGACCAGCGGCACGAGATAGCCCCGATGTCCCGGTCGAAGTCGCTCGGCCAGCCACTGTCCCTGCTGCGCCGGCGTGGCGTTCGCCCGCTCGACGCCGTCGCCGGGACGGCCGCGGGGAACGTTCGTCGCCTCCGGCGCCGTGGCGACGGCCGCACGGACCGAGTCCAGCGTGATCGGTCCCTCGATCGAATCGAGACGCACGATCCGACCGGTCCGGCGTCGCAGCTCGTGCTCGAGATCGAGCAGGTCGATGCTCGACACGAGGGCGGTGGAGAGATCGACGTCGAGGGGGATGCCCGGAAGCGACGACCGCCATGCCTCGGACGCGGGATCCGAGCCGTCGAAGGGGTCAGGAGGTGAGTCGGCTGGAGGCATCGGCCGTGCTCGTCGAGTCGGTCTTCGGGTGAGCCGGCATCGTCGAGCGATGTCCCGGTGAGCGGAGTATCCGCGATCCCGTCGGGTTCATGTCGAAGGACGCCGCCGGAAGCATCAGAACTCGATTCGACCGCCGAATCGGGCTCGAAGATCGACTCGCTCCGTGGAACGAGAGGCGATCGGCAGGTCCTGTTCGAGGGAGAGGGACAGGGTGGCGTTGCTGGAGAGCCTCACGCCCACGGCGTGGCGGAACGACAGTCGACCGGTCCGCGAGTCGAAATCGAGGCGCGACCTCACGTTCCCCGATCGACCCACCCCGAAACCACCGTCGAGCCGGGTGACCACGGTGTCCTCCTCGGCGATCGACTCGGGCGCCTGCTCCACGAGCACCGATCCGCCGAGATCGAAGCCACCGCCCGGCGACCACCGGGCGGTTCCCGTCCACCGGGCCTCGCGGCGGTCGCTCGGGCCGGCGAGATCGAGTCGAGCGGACATCGTGATCGGAAGATCCCGACGCGTCCGGATCCCGATGCGCACCCGGTCGATGCCACCGGCGGAGGGCCCTTCGAGCCCGTCGTCGTCCTGGGCGTGGTCGAGACCGACCTCGACCGTGTGGCCGTCCTCGGTCACGAGCCGCATCGCATCGATGCTCAGGCGAAGCCGCTCGGATTCCGATCGAAGATCGGACTCGACGTCCGCGTCCACGCCGAACTCCCAGCGGGCCAGGAGGGGGATTCCCGAGAGGGGCTGGCTCCAACCAAGTCGGCCGGTCATGGCGTGGGTGCCGCGATCGCCGCTCGATCCGAGTTCGGAGTCGAAGTTCGTCCCGACCCGTCTCCATCCGAAGGCGTACTCGATGCCGACGACCCGACCGGTCACCGAGGCCCCCATCGCGGTCCGGTCCTCGTCCCGCTCGCTCGTGGGCTCGCCGGCACCACCGAGGGACTGCTGGAACCAGGCGTCGACCCGATGGGCACCCACCGACTGCGCGACGTCGACGCCCACCACCGAGCCGTCCTGGGCACCGGCATGGGTCGCGACGAAACCGACGCTGGTTCCGGCGATCGGCTTGAACAGCGCCCTCGTCGCCATGAAGCCCGAGTCCCTCCCGGTGCCGCCGCCGCGCACGGCGGTGGCCCGCCCGGCCTGGAACGGCGAGACGGCGGCGGCGTTCCAGCCACCGAAGTCGAGTCCGTTGAAGGACGTCGGACCGGCACGAAGCGCCCGGACCGGATCGGTCGGCCAGTCCTCCGCGAGAAGGGAGGTGTCGATGCGGCTGCGATCGAGTCGATCGAGCCCGCCTCCCGCGACCATGGCGATCGCGAGGCGATCGTCGGGCCGCCACGAGAGATCCACGCCGCCGGTGCCGAGGGCGGCCGCGGTCGGATCCTCGGCGGCAAGCACGCGACCGAATCCCCGGAGACGAGGCCCGGTCGTGCGGACCGGTGCCGTGGCCTGGAGGATGTCGAGGGTCGATTCGGGAGCGAATCCGGGATGTCCGGGATCGAGCAGGGCGATGTCACCCGTTCCCGCGGCCGACGCGTTCGCGGCGAGGGAGGCGCAGGCGACGACCGAAGACCGACGAACGGCCTCGAACGACCTCGTTCGAATGCGACGAAGGGTCCGCACTATCGGACTTCCGCTGCACGGTGAGCTGGCTCGAACGCGGATCCCACCGATCACGCGCCCATCGACTCATCGTCAGAACGAGAAGGTCCAGCCAATCTTCGTGACGAATTCGCTTCGGGCGATCGTGAACTCGAGGTCGTCCGCCTCGACGTTCTGGTTGAACACCAGGAAGATCTCCTGCCCGTCGCGGAAGGCCCAGCGGAAGCGGCTGTTCAGGCCCACGGTCCCCGACTGCGTGTCGTATTGGACCAGGTTCTCCCAGGTCACCCGCGGGGAGAAGTAGAAGTTGACCCGCGTCGAGGCCAGCCAGGTCTCCAGCTCCCCCGTCGGGATCGAGATGTCGTTCCACTCGAGCGAGCCACCGACGAGCAGCGAGGCCGACGGCTGCCAGCGGGCGTTCAGCGAGGCCTCGAGGCGATCGCCGCCGTAGTACCCGGACCATCCACCGTTCACGCCGATCTCGAGCGGTTCCTTCGATGTCGTCTCGAATCCCGCCTCCACCCGCGTCCACGTGTAGTCGCCCGCGGGAACCAGCAGCTCGCCCGCCACCAGGAAGTCCTGGTCGGGGACCTCCTGGTTCAACCCGAACTCGAGGTACGCGGTGTCGCCCCGTTCGAACTGGATCCGCGGGACGTCGACCTCGAAGTCGAGGCTCTGGGTCTCGAAGTCGAGATCCGGGATCCAGAACCCGCTCGCCCCCACGCTGACGCTCCGGAGCCAGTCGACCTCCGGTCGCCAGCGCCGGGAGACGTTCCCGAAGAGCTCGTAGACGCCGACGCGATTCACGAATCCGAGGGCGGGGAAGTAGTCCTCGCCGATCATGAACCACCCGAAGTTGGCGCGCCAGTCGTCGTTGGGATACGAGATCTTCGCACCCATGGCGGACGAGGACAGGCCGGCCTCGCCGTCGGTCACGGTCTGCTGGTAGAACGCGCTCGCCGTCAGGGTCTTGCCCCCGTCGAGATCGCTGGTCACGTAGTTGAAGTCGGCCCCGAAGAGCTGGTTGGATCGTCCGTCGAGCGGGTTGCCCGACGTCGCGATCACGCCGACGGACGATTGCTCGAGCACGTTCACGAGGACCCGCCCGGCGAAGTAGTTGCGGTCGGCCGGAGCGACCCCCTTGGTCATCACCGTGTCGAGCAGGCCGACCGAGACGTCGCCGATCGAACCCGTGAGCTTCAGCCCGCCGAGGATCTGCTGCGGTTCGCCCTGCGGCGAGAGTCCGATCCTCCGGGAGTAGAACGGCGCCGGGGTCGAGCGGATGCCCCCGAAGTTGAAGTAGCCCGCATCCTCGAGGAAGAAGTCCCGCTTCTCGGGAAAGCGGATGCTGAAGCGGGAGAAGTTGATGACCCGCTGGTCCACCTCGGTCTCGGCGAAGTCGGGGTTGACGGTCCCGACGAAGGTCAGCGACGGCGTCACCTTCCAGAAGACGTCCACCCCGGCATCCAGCTTCCTGTCCGACTCCTCCCCCTCCTGCCACGTCAACTTGCCGTAGGGCCGGACGTCGATGCCGGCCCCCTGGTCGATGTCGCCGAACATCCCCACCACCGCCGCGTCCGCGACCGAGTTGAAGTCGATGTCGCGATCGGCCGCGGCGAGTCGGACCCGCTCGTTGTTCCGTCGGATCACGCGCTCGATGTTGATGCCCCACTCCGTCGACCCGGAATCGATCGAGAGGGTCCGGAACGGGATCACGAACTCGGCGGTCCAGCCCTCGTCGTCGATCGACGCCCGGCCCTCCCAGATCCCGTCCCAGTTGTAGTCGTCCCGTCCGTTGACCAGGCGGGCGTCCGCCCGACCGCTGACCGCGTTCATCGCGAAGATGTACCCGGTGCGGAGGTCGCGCTTCGGATCCAGGACGACCTTCACGTGGTCGTCGGAGTAGATCGTGCTGTCCCGGCGAAGCGCGCGGCCGATGATCTCGTCCGGACTCCGGTCGAAGCAGCGCACGGCGATGTAGAGGTTCCGCTCGTCCCGCATGATCCGGGCCTCGGTCCGTTCGGTGGGCGGGGCGCCCTCGTCGGGATCGACCTGCGTCCAGGTGTCCGGGAGCAGCGTGCCCGCCTGCCAGATCTCGTCGAACACGCCGTCGATCTCGGGTGCCTCGTCCACGGACATGACCGGGGGCGGTGCGAGCGAGCTCGTGATCCCGGGATCCGGGGAACCGGGATCCTGCTCCTGGGCGATGGCCGGGCACGCCGCCGCGAGCGTGACGAGCGCGAGCACGTCGAGCCTCAGCGGTCCCCGGGATGGACGGTTGGCGGTCGCCATGGAGGGCCGCGATACTACCGTCCGACCGAGCAGGCCCGACACCCGCGGAAGGACGGCGAGGAACGTGACCATGGAAGTGCCCAAGAGCATCGAGATTCGCCTGTCCCTGCCCGGGTTCCCGGAACTTCAACCGCTCGTCGCCGACTTCGCGCACCACGCCGCGGTGCTTGCGGACATCGCCGAGCCTCGTCGGGATGCAGTTCGAGACGCCCTCCTCTCCGGAGTCGCGCTGGTCGAGGGAACGCTCGCAACCGCCGGCGACGAGGGCGTGGATCTCGAACTCACGGCCCGCATCCACCCGGATCGGCTGGAGTTCAGCCTCCTCGAATCGGGGATCCCGCTCGGGGGGCCGCTCCCGGACGCGATGGGGCGGGACATCGGCGCGAGGATCCGACCCGCGGAGATCTTCGACCGGGTCTGGTGGGTCCAGCGGGGCCCCCTCGGTTCGGAACTCCATCTCGCGATCGATCGGGACGGGACCGCGATCCACGTGCTCGAGGACATCCGGCAGCGATCGCACGCCGCCTCGGAGTCGGAACCGGCGCACGACGTCGATCCCACCGACGAGACCGCGACCTACTCCATCCGCGCATTTCGTCCGGACGACGGCCTGGAGGTCGCCCGACGGATCTACGAATCCTACGGGAGGTCCTACCCCAACCCCGACCTCTACATCCCGGACAGGATCCTGAGACTGAACCAGGAGGGACGCCTCCACTCGATCGTGTGCGAGTCCCCGTCCGGCGACGTCTGCGGTCACTACGCCCTCGAACGGCCGGACCTCGGAGCGATCGGCGAGGCGGGCCAGGCCGTGATCGACCATCGGCATCGCGGTCACGGACTTATGAAGCCGATGCGAGCGGCCGTGGAGGAGGCTGGCCGCAGCCTGGATCTCCTCGGGATCTGGAGCCAGCCGACCGCCCGCCATCCGGTGAGCCAGCGAATGAACATCGGCTTCGGCTCGACACCCTGCGCGCTGTGCCTGGGCACGACCCCGGCCGCCGCCACGCTGCGCGGCGGGGTGACCGGCGAGATCGAGGACGAGGATCGACCGGCCCGTCATTCCTGCTTCCTCTACTGGCACCCGCTGCAACCGGAACCGCCGCTCACCGCGTTCGTCCCCGCGGCGCTCGTGGACGCTCTCGAACCCCTGTACGCCGCTCGTGGCCGGAAGGTCGACTTCGAGACCCGGACGGTCGATCAACCCAGCGGTCACGAAACGGTCACCAGCCACATCGATGCCGTCCGGGGTGTCGCCTGGATCGCCGTGGAGCGGATCACCGCCGGCACGCTCGAGGCCGTCGAGGCGACCATGGAGGCGATGGAGGGGACCGTCCGGGCCGAGACCGTCTTCATCGACCTGCCCATCGACGACCCCGGCTGCGTCGGCCTTGCCGACGGCCTCCTGTCCGGTGGCGCCCGACTGGCCGGGATCGGACCGCGGTTCCGGGCGGTCGAGGGCCATCGACGAGCGGAGGACGTGCTACGGCTCCAGTCGAACCCGGGTCGCGTGGACATCGAAGGGCTGGTGGTCGAGGGCGATGTCGGACGAGCCCTCGCGAATGCGGTGCTGGACACCGATCGGTGGTCCTCCTCCGGCTGATACGATCGCGGCATGCCGGCACCCGTCGTCGACCTGCACACGCACCTGCTGCCCGAGCGATGGCCGGACCTCGCCGAGAAGTTCGGCTACGGCGGCTGGGTCGCGCTCGACCATTGCGCGCCGTGCCGCGCGAGGATGGTGATCGACGGTCGGTCGTTCCGGGAGATCGACGACCGATGCTGGTGCCCCGATCGGCGGATCGCCGACTGCGACGACCACGGGGTCGACGTGCAGGTCCTCTCGACCGTGCCGGTGATGTTCAGCTACTGGGCGCCGCCGAAGGACGGGCTCGAGGTCTCCCGACTCCTCAACGACCACCTCGCCGGCGTCGTCGCCGGTCGACCCGATCGGTTCGAGGGTCTCGGGACGATTCCCCTGCAGCATCCCGACCTCGCCTGCGCGGAACTCGAGCGCTGCGTGAACGACCTCGGGCTTCGCGGCGTGCAGATCGGCTCGCACGTCAACGACTGGAACCTCGATGAACCCGCGCTCTTCCCGGTCTTCGAGACCGCGTCCCGTCTCGGGGCCGCGATCTTCGTCCACCCGTGGGACATGATGGGCAAGGGCGAGATGCCGAAGTACTGGCTGCCGTGGCTGGTGGGGATGCCCGCGGAGACGGCCCGGGCGGCGTGCTCGCTGTCGATGGGCGGGGTCCTCGATCGACTCCCCGACCTGCGGATCGGCCTCGCCCACGGCGGTGGTTCGTTCCCGTCGACGATCGGTCGGATCGCCCACGGCCACGACGTCCGGCCCGACCTCTGCGCCGTCGACTCGGCCACGTCGCCCCGCGATCACCTCGCCCGCTTCGTCTACGACTCCCTCGTGCACGACGCGGACGCGCTGCGGCACCTCGTCCGGCTCGTGGGGGCCGAACGGATCGCGCTCGGCAGCGACTACCCCTTCCCGCTGGGCGAACACCATCCGGGCGAGCTCCTTCGATCGATGGACGACCTCGACCAGCCGTCCCTCGACCGCATGCTCGGCGGCACGGCGCTGGAGTTCCTCGGGGTCCCGGAGAGACTGAACCCGGAGGCGACCTCGTGACCACCGGGACCACGCCCTTCGACGCGATCTCCGCCGCCGACCTCGAGCCGACGCTGGAGTTCGCCCGCCGGATGGACGAGGCCGACCCGCTGTCGGCGATGCGTTCCTCGTTCCACGTCCCGCCCGCGGCGGACGGACGGCCGGTCGCCTACTTCGTGGGGAACTCCCTCGGTCTCCAGCCGAAGGCGGCCGGCGGCATCGTCGAGGAGGTGATGGGCGACTGGGCGCGACTCGCGGTCGACGGGCACTTCGACGCCGAGCGGCCCTGGTACCCGTTCCACGAACAGGTGCGGGACGAACTCGCCGTCGTCGTCGGGGCCCGGCCCGCCGAGGTCGTCGCCATGAACACGCTCACGGTGAACCTGCACCTCCTCCTCATGAGCTTCCATCGTCCCGAGGGCGGTCGGCGCCGGATCCTGATCGAGGACGGGGCGTTCCCGAGCGACACCTACGCGATCACCTCGCACGTCGCCGCCCGCGGCGGGGATCCCGAGCGCGACGTCGTCCGGATCGCACCGCGCGACGGCGAGGACCTCCTTCGCACCGAGGACGTCGTGGCCGAGATCCATCGCCTCGGCGACACGCTCTCGACCGTGATGCTGGGCGGCGTCAACTTCCGGACCGGGCAGCTGCTCGACCTGCCGGCGATCACCGCGGCCGGTCACGGGGTCGGGGCGACGGTGGGCTTCGATCTCGCGCACGCCGCGGGCAACGTGCCGCTCCACCTCCACGACGACGGCGTCGACTACGCCGCGTGGTGTTCCTACAAGTACCTCAACGCCGGCCCGGGCGCGGTGGCGGGTGCGTTCATCCACGAGCGACACGCGACGAACCTCGAGCTGCCGCGATTCGCCGGCTGGTGGGGCAACGACCCGTCGACCCGCTTCCGGATGCACCTCGAGGACGTCTTCGTCCCGGTGCCCACCGCCGAGGCGTGGCAGCTCAGCAATCCACCGATCCTCTCGCTGGCGCCGCTGATCGCCTCGCTCGATCTCTTCATGGAGGCGGGCATCGATCGACTGCGGTCGAAGAGCCGCGTCCTCACCGGGTACCTCCACGCCTGCCTGCGGGAGATGCTCCCCGACGACGCCTCGATCGTGACCCCGACCAACGCGGAGGAGCGCGGCTGCCAGCTCACCGTCCGGCTCGCGGGCGACGCCCGCGCCCGCTTCGACGGCCTCGCGGCGCACGGCGTGATCGCCGACTTCCGACCGCCGGACCTGGTCCGGCTCGCGCCGGTCCCCCTCTACAGCACCTTCGAGGACTGCCACCGTGCGGCCTCGGCCCTTCGGAACGCCTGAACCATGACCTCGTCGAACGGTCGCGACATCGTCATCGCCGGCGCCGGCCTCGCGGGGGCGATGCTGGCGGCCCGGCTCGGAAGGGCCGGCCACCGCGTCCGCCTCTTCGAACGGCGGCTCGATCCCCGGCGAGCCGATGCCGAGAGCGGCCGATCGATCAACCTCGCGATCAGCGTCCGTGGCCTGCACGCCCTCGCCGCGGCCGGGCTCGAGGATCGCGTGCTCGAGGAGGCCATCCGGATGCCCGGACGGATGGTTCACGCCGGCGGTCGCGAGATCTTCTCGCCGTACAGCCGCGATCCCTCGCGGGCGATCAACTCGGTGAGCCGGAGCGGCCTGAACCGCATGCTGGTCGAGCTCGCGGCGGCGACCCCGGGGGTCGAGGTGATCTTCGAGGCGCGATGCGTCGACGCCGACTTCGCGAACCACGAGCGTCCCGCGGTCACCTTCGCGTTCCCCGACGGGCGACGCGAGGAGGCGACGGCCGACCTGGTGATCGGCGCGGACGGCGCCTTCAGCGCGGTGCGGTCGGCGATGCAGAGGACGCCGCGCTTCGACTTCTCCCAGTCGTACCTGCCCGCCGGCTACAAGGAGATGACGATCCCCCCGGCGGTCGACGATTCGGGACCGCACGGTCGCTTCCGCCTCGAGCCGGAGGCCCTGCACGTCTGGCCGCACGGCGGTTCGATGATGATCGCCCTCCCGAACGTCGACGGCAGCTTCACCTGCACCCTCTTCTGGCCGTTCGAGGGTGAACACTCCTTCGCCACGCTCGACGGCGCGACCGACGATGAGGTGGTCCGGTTCTTCGAGCGGCACTACGGCGACGCGGTGCCCCACATGCCGACCCTGGTCGAGGACTGGCGGGCGAACCCGACCAGCGCCCTGGTGACGATGCGCTGCCGTCCCTGGCACCGCGGGCGATGCGTGCTGCTGGGCGACGCCGCCCACGCCATCGTCCCCTTCTACGGCCAGGGCGCGAACGCGAGCTTCGAGGACGTGGAGTCGCTCGTCGACGCCCTCGCCTCGAATCCCGACGACCTCGACGCCGCCGTCACCGCCTACGAGTCCGGCCGGATCGACAACGGCAACGCGATCGCGGATCTCGCCCTCGACCAGTTCATCGACATGCGGGACCGGTCGGGAAGCCGATGGCAGCGATTCAAGAAGAAGGGAAGCCAGGTGCTCGGGGCGTTCGTCCCCGGTTGGATCCCCCTCTACGACATGGTGAGCTTCACCCGGATCCCCTACGCCGAGGCCCTCGCGCGATCGCGACGACAGGCGACGGCCGCGTGGATCGTGGCGGTCCTCCTCGGCCTGTTGCTCCTCGCGACCACGTGGCTGCTCCTCGAGGACTGACCAGCCCCGTCGCCGCGGGCCATCGATATGCTCGCGGCATGCTCATCGACATCACCCCGGTCATCGAACCCGGTCGGACGAAGGTCTGGCCCGGGGACAACCCCCCCACCCGCGAGGTCCTCTGCCGGATCGCCGACGGCGCGACGGTCGACCTCTCCACGCTGCGGACGACGGTCCACCTCGGCGCCCACGCCGATGCGCCGTGCCACTACGGCGACGGCGCCCCCGGCATCGACGAACAGCCGATCGAGCTCTACTGGGGGCCGTGCGAGGTGATGCGGGTCGCCGGCCGCCGGGGCGAGCGCATCGGGGTCGGGGACCTGCCCCGGACCCCGACCTCGGAACGACTGCTCCTGGCGACCGGGACGTTCGACGGCTTCGAGGTCTTCAACGAGGACTTCTCCGGCCTCGAACCCGCGCTGGTCGACCACCTGCACGCCTGCGGAGTCCGTCTCCTCGGCCTCGACACCCCGAGCGTCGACCTCCTCGACGACAAGGAACTGCTGGCCCACCATCGGTTCCTCGCCAACGACATGGCCATCCTCGAGGGACTCGCCCTCGCCGAGGTCCCGGAGGGCGAGTACGAACTCGCGGCCCTCCCGCTGAAGCTCGTCGGCTTCGACGGCAGTCCGATCCGCGCAGTGCTACGATCGTCCCCGTGACCGGCGGAATCCGCCGCCCCGTCCCCCGCCTTCCCGAACGAGAACCTCCATGCCGTCCGCACCGAAGCTCCGCCGTGGCAACGCCATCATCGTCGTCGTCATCCTCGTCGCCATCGTGGTCGCCGCGGCGGTCGCCATCGTCGTCGCGGAACGGGGATCCGCGATCGAGCAGCGGGCGCAGGACTCGAACCTCCCGATCCGCACCCTCGACTCGCTGCTTCGACCCGTCGCCGAATGGGCCTCCGCCGGCATCACCGGATGGTCGAAGGCGAACGACGGCAAGCTCCCCTCCAACGAGGAGGGCAACAAGCTCATCGCGGGACTCGGTGATCGGCCCGTGGTCGAGCAGGCGTCGAACTTCACCGCCAACCCGGTCTACCGAAGGATGGGCGAGAAGAACTACGAGATCGTCGTCGCCAGCGCCGATCTCGATGCCGGCGCCCACCTCGCCTACCCGTTCGCGGCCGACGGTCGTTCCCTCGCCCCGGTGGCGGACGCGAACTTCCTCGAAGCGAACGAGGAGGAGCGGGACGGGCTCGTCGCGACCCCGGGGGCGGGCACCGATCCGCGCTGACCCGCGCCGGACCGAACCGATCCGATCCGATCCGAACCAGCCGTCAATCGATCGTCGCGACGACCTTGACCTCGACCGCGATCGGCGTCGGCAGGGCGTTGATCTCGATCGTGGTCCGGGCCGGGTTCGGGTTCCCCTCGCCCGCGAAGTACTCCGCGTAGACCCGGTTGTAGGTCGCGAAGTCGTTCTCCATGTCCGTCAGGAACACCAGGACGTCGACGATGTTCGTCCAGGGAACACCGGCGTCGTCCATGACGGCCCGGACGTTGTCGAAGCACGATCGACACTGGGCCTCGATGTCCTTCTCGACCACGCGGCCGTCGGCGTCGAGCACGACGCCGGGGATGTCCTTCGACCCCCGGCGACGAGGACCGACCCCGGAGAGGAAGAGCAGGTTCCCGGCCTTCCGGGCGTGTGGATAGGCGCCGACGGGTTCCGGGGCGGCCGAGGACTCGACGCGGCTGGGATCGTGGATGGGCTGGTCGGTGGACATGTCGTTCCGTTTCGGAGGGGCGAGAGCGAGTCGGGTCAACCGGGATGGGCGATCGTGATGCTCCGGGCCTCGGTGAAGAACCGGAGCGCATCGGTTCCACCCTCGCGACCGACCCCCGAGTGCTTCATGCCGCCGAACGGCGTCCGGAGATCGCGGAGCATCCAGCTGTTGACCCAGGTCATGCCCGCGTCGATCCGAGCGGCCATGCGGTGGGCGCGGTCGAGGTCCCGGGTCCAGATCGAGCAGGCGAGTCCGTAGTCGGTCGCGTTGGCCCGGATGACCGCCTCGCCGTGCGTGTCGAAGCCCTGCACCGTGACCACGGGCCCGAAGATCTCGTGCTGGTTCGTCCAGGTGTCCTGGTCGAGGCCCATGAGCACCGTCGGCTCGAGGAAGTGCCCGTTCCGCACGCGATCCGGCAGCGACTTGGGGCGTCCGCCGCCGCAGGCGATCGTCCCACCCTCCTTCACCGCCCGGGCGATCGCGGCCTCCACGCCGTCCCGGTGGGCGGCCGAGACCAACGGCCCGAGATCGGTCTCCTCGTCGAGGGGATCGCCGACCTTCAGGGCCGCGACGCATTCGAGGAAGCGGGCCATGAACGCCTTGATCCGCTCGCGGTGCACGAGGATCCTCGAGCCGCAGGTGCAGATCTCGCCCTGGTTCTGGAAGCACGCCCGGACGATCGTCGGCATCGCGGCCTCGAGGTCGGCGTCCTCGCACACCACGATCGCGTTCTTCCCGCCGAGTTCGAGCGAGAGTCGCTTGAACATCGGCGCCGCGGTGCGGGCGATCCACTCCCCGGTCCCGGTGCCGCCGGTGAAGGTGATCGCGGGGATGCCCGGATGCTCGACGATGCGGGCCCCGACCGTGTCCCCCCGCCCGTGCACGATGTTGAGGACGCCGGGCGGCAGGCCCGCGGCCGCCGCCAGTTCGCCGAATCGATGGGCGGAGAGGGGCGTCACCTCGCTCGGCTTCGCGACGACGGTGTTCCCGGTCGCGAGGGCGGGCGCGATCTTCCATGTGAAGAGGTAGAGCGGGAGGTTCCAGGGCGAGATGCACCCCGCGACCCCGTGGGGCCGGCGGAGCGTGTAGTTCAGTCCCTGCCCGCCGAGGTCGAAGAACTCACCCCGGTCCTGCCGGATCGCGTCCGCGAAGAAGCGCAGGTTCGCGGCGGCCCGCGGGATCTCGAGATCGCGGGCGAGCGAGAGCGGCTTGCCCTGGTCGCGGGACTCGATGCGGGCGAGCTCGTCGAGGTTCGACTCGATCACGTCGGCGAGCGCGTGCAGGACCGCCGCCCGTTCGTGGACCGAGGCACCGCTCCACGCGGACGCCGCCTCCGTGGCGAGCGCGACGGCCCGATCGACGTCCCGCGGGTCGCCGACCGGGACCGAGCCGATCCGCTCGCCGGTCGCGGGATCCTCCACGGGGAGGCGTTCCTCGTCGCCCACGGGGTCGTGGCTGCCGATGAGCGGGGTGACGTCGATCATCTCTGGATTCCCTGGAGTGCTTGCTGCTCTCGAAACCGAAGTCGCCGCCTCAGCTCACGGCCACCCGCCCGCCGTCGACCGGAAGGTTGACGCCGTTGCAGTATCCGCCGGCCCGACTCGCGAGGAACAGGGCCGCCGCCGCGATCTCGCGGGCATCGCCGATCCGACCGGCGGGGATCTGGGCGACCGCGCCGGCCCGCACCTCGTCCACCGTCTCCCCGGCCCGGCGGGCCTTGCCCTCGAAGAGCGAGGCCAGCCGCTGGGTGTCGGTGAAGCCGGGAAGCAGGTTGTTGACCGTGATCCCGAACGGACCGAGCTCGCCGGCGAGCGTCCGGCCCCAGTTGCCCATGGCCCCGCGGATCGCGTTGCTCACGCCGAGTCCGCGGATCGGGGTGACGACGGACGTCGAGATCACGTTGATGATCCGGCCGTATCCCGCCGCCCGCATCCCCGGCGCGAACGCCTGCGTCATCGCCTGCGCCGTGCCGAGGTGCATCGCGAACGCCTTCTCGAAGTCGCCGGGGTCGGCATCGATGGCGAAGCCCGCCGCCGGACCGCCGGTGTTGTTGACGAGGACGTGCACCGGTCCATGCGACGCCGCGTGTTCGTCCGCGGCCCTGCCGACCGCGGCCCGATCCGTGAAGTCGACGCAGATCGTGCGGTGCTCCCGCCCGCCGTCCGACGCCAGTCCGTCCCGGACCATGTCGAGGCCGTCCTGGTTGCGACCGACGAGGCACACGGTCGCGCCGGCGTCCGCGAAGGCTTCCGCGATCGCGCGACCGATGCCCTGGGTGCTTCCGCAGACGACCGCCTGGCGATCGGCGAGGGTGAAGTCGATGGGGGAGGAATCGCTCATGGCGACGAGCGTAGCCGACCGGGCGGGCGCTCGTGGGCGTCCGACGCTTGCCCGGGACCGGTCGAACCATAGACTCCGGGCATGCCGGAGCTCGCGTCGATCAACATCTCGGCCGGGGGGATCCCGAAGTGCCCGCATCCGACGGCGGTGGTCTCGATCGGCGGCCTCGACGGGGACGGCCACGACCACGAGAAGCACCGGGTGCCCGAGCAGGCGATCTCGCTCCTCGACCTCGAACTCCTCGAGGCGATCGCGACCGAGCACGAGCTCGATCTCGTCCCGGGGAGCCTCGGCGAGAACCTCACGGTCTCCGGCGTCGGCGTCCAGCGGCTCGGCGAGGGTGATCGCCTCGCGATCCACCCCGACCGCGACGATCCGGTCGTGCTCGAGATCACCCGGGTCCGGCCCCCCTGCTACGTGCTCGACGTCCTCTCGACCGACTTCAAGCGCACCCTCTGGAACCGGATCGGGATGGACGCCCGGGTGGTTCGTCCCGGACCGATCGAGGCCGGGGCGACGATCGAGCTGGACCTCGCCTGCGAGGGGCCACGTCCGATCGTGCGCACCCCGAAGGAGGGGTGCATCGACGGCGCGGACGTCGCCCGCCGCATCCTCGCGTCGCATGGACTCGAGCCACTTCCCTCCGCCACGAACACCACGGAGTCGATCCGATGATCTCGCAGGCGCCGAGCACCCCCTGGCCGCATGCGGCCGCGATCCTCTGCGGCGGTCGGAGCGAGCGCATGGGCGTCCCGAAGGCGGGCATGCTGCTGCCCGACGGACGCAGCATGCTCGAACGGACCCGCGACATGCTCGCGCCGCTCACGCGGCGCATCGTCCTCCTCGGTGATCCGCACGGCATCGCCGGCCACGAGTGCCTCGAGGATCGTCGCCCCGGCCTCGGCCCGTTGGCGGCGATCGAGTCACTGCTCGAGAGCGACATCGACTCGCAGTACCTCGTGGTTCCGTGCGACCTGCCGTTGATGCAGGCGGCCCTCCTGACCCGGCTCTTCGAGGGCGATGCCGACGGGATGACCTGCTTCGCGGTCGAGGGCGAGGACCGACCACGCTCCCTGCCCTGCCGCATCGGCGTCGAGTGCCTCGACGAGGTCGCCGCTTCGCTCGACGCCGGCGACCCGGCCATCCACCGGCTCGTCGCCCGCCTCGGTCCCGACGCGACCCGAATCGTCATCGCGCCACGCGAAGCCGAGCTCCTGATGAACGTCAACACTCCCGAGGACTTCGAGCTCGCCTGCCGACGGCTCGGCGGCAAGGGCTGATTCCGTCCGCGCCGGGGGCCCGCGCCCAGGACCCGGGGGATCGGGGCCCGGGGATCAGGGCCTGAGAAGAAGCACGTCGCTGCCGTCGGCCTCGAGGACGTCGAGACCGAGGTAGGCCACGCCTCCGATGCCCTGCATCAGCCCGACGCCCATGGTCCCCGGATCGGCGGACTCCAGGCGTTCGAGGAGCCCGGCGACCTGCCCCTCGATGCCCGCATCGTCCACGGCTCCCGTCGTTCCTTGGACTCGAGCGATGGTGCGATGCATCAGCAGTCGACCGGACGCTCCACAGCAGAGGTGGGTGCGGGCGTCGGCCTCCGAGGGACCGATCCCCTCGAGCGCGAAGGCGAGGTCGTCCTCGAGGTGCGGCGCCTCGACGAGTTGCAGGGCCGCGGCCCGCGAGAGGGCGATGCCCTCGCTTCCCGCGCACCAGGCCGCCATGCCGTGCCTTGCCTTGCCCTTCTCGCGAATGGTGAGCCCCCGGTAGTCGGGCCAGGTGTCCTCCGGCGTCGCCCCCCGCACACGATGTTCGGCTTCGAACGCCGCGAGACCGAGATCGACCAGATCGGAACGATCGAGGAACCGACCGGCCTGCACCAGCGCCAGGGCGACGCCGGCGCGACCATGGCCGAATCCACACAGCGGCAGCTGCGCCAGTCGGGACGTCCAGCCCGGGCCTTCGACGTCCCGAACATGCCGAACAAGGTGGTCCGCCAGCCGCCCGACGACGTCGGCCACGCCTGGAACGGGCTCCTCCTCCTCGAGACGGAGCAGGAGCATGATGTAGCCCGCACTCCCGCCGATGACGTCGAAGACGCCGTCGGACTCGACCGTCCGGGCGCTGAGATCGACCGCAAGCGAGCGGGCGACGTCGCGGAACGCCCCCTGACCTTCGTGGCGACCGATCGCCCAGGCCCCCGCGACCAGGCCGCCTCGCTCCATCATGCCTCCCGGCGGCATCCGCCGACGCGACTCCAACCCACCCTTCATCCCGGCAAGGCCGACCTCGAACGCGAGACTTCGACGAGCGACATCGAGCCATCGGTCGTCACCGAGCGCCCGGTACGCACGCTCGAAGAGGAGTGCCAGGCCGCCGCGACCACTGTAGAGGTCCGGGCCCAGGGCTGCCGGCCGGATCGACTCCGACTGGGTATCCAGGGAGAGATCGATCCAGTTGACGTGGTCCCCCGACGGAATCGCGAGCTCGGCGATGCGCTCGAGCGTGCGCGGGACCATCTCCTCGAGGGGGATCCCGCTGGGCTCGAATCCGATCGCCGTCGACCGGCTCGAATCCGTTCGCGTTCCGTGCAATGCACGCGAGAGGCTCGTCACCGTCGTACGGTAGGAATCGCCCTGCAGTTCGACTTGTCGCGCCAGGTCCTCGGGCGACATCCGGCCAAGCTGCTGGAGCGCCGAATCGACCGCGGACCGCCGCAGCCGGGTGCCCTCGACCTCGACCGGATCGGTCGTCTCGAAGTCGACGGTCCAGTACGTGAGGCCCTGCCCGGGGGTGATGAAGTAGGCCACGTCCCCTTCATGCATGGCGTCGAGCTCGGCTTGAACGACCGCGCCGACCGAACGCCGTATCGACTCGTCGTCCTCGTCCCCGATGGCGAGGGCGGCACGTTCCAGGTTGAGCCAGCGGTCGACCCCGGTGGCCGCATGGACGGTCTCGGTCGACTGGGTGATGAGGCGGACGTAGATGTTGGTCGCCCGGTTGAGGACCCGCACCCACGCCTCGTCGAGTCGATGGACCGGCGACGATTCGGCCACGAGACCGTCCCGATGGTTCCGGATCACCTCGTAGGCCTCTCGATACCCGGCCTCCGATGCCGCCTGCTGCTCGACGGGGTCGAGGGTCTCCCCGGACTCGACCCAGGCCTCCGACTCGGACCGCCTTCCGGCGGCGGGATCCTCCGAGCGGACCCAGGCCTGGAAGTCGGTGTTGACCCGGACCAGCCGTCGAATCCGACGGTCCGCGGCCTCCCCGACCTCGATCCGCATCGCACCGAGATTCCTCGCCTGGCCCCCGCCGAAGCCCATCGCGCTGGGAAGCAGGAGCGTCCGCAGGACCGAGTGCTCGATGATCTCCAGGGTCCTGTCCGGCTCGAATTCGGTCGACGGGAAGTCGGCGCTCGGGACGCAGACCGTCTCGAGGTCGATCGGCACCGGGTGGGCGCCGCAGGCCATCACGTTCTCGAGATGGAAGTCGTTTCCCTGGAGCGTGTGGATCACCGCGAGGAGCACGCCCATGCGGCGGTGGTACGCCCGGAGCCCGTCGAGATCGGCGCAGGGCGCGGCCTCGATGAACTCGACCCAGCCCCAGTTGCCGCGATCGATCGTCCGCGGCACGCGAAGCTGCAGATCCGGGTCGAGTCGACCGTTCAGTTCGGCGGCGATGTCGGCGAAGGCGACATCCACACTGCAGCTTCGCGGCTTGTACACGATGCGGGTGCCGTCCTCGAACCGACAGATCGCCACCGAACGCCCGCCATTGTGACTGTCGCCGGATCCGAAGCCGAGTCCGACGAGCGGGCCGGGGTCCCTGCCGTCGAGGAGTTCCTCGACCACCAGGTCTCGATCGTCCTCGAATCGACGCACGAATTCCGCGACGGCCCGAGTCCACGCCTCGACCCGGACACCCAGGAGCCTCGCGATCGCGGACCACCGACGCATCCACTCGGACGATCCGTCGCCCACCATCCAATCGACCGTCTCGATGTAGGCGGTTCGAGGCGGATTCGTCGTGAGCATCCCGAGGGCGAAGTCGTTCTGGTCGTACATGCCCAGTCGACGAAGATTCAGCTCCTCGATCAGGACGAACCGGGCCGTGGTGGCGAGGTTCTCCAGCAGGCGACGCTGTTCCTTCTTCAACATCGACTCGGAGAGGAGCCGCCTCGCCGCGGGGCATCGCTCGAACAGGCGTTGGGTCGCGACGTCGATCCACGGGACGAGCCCCTCCTGGAAGGGCATCGGCTCGACCGGTCCGGCTGCAACGTCGTCGTCGGTGTCTCCCGGCTCGAGGAACGCGGCCGCCGGCAACCCCGCGTCGTCTCGAGGGCCATCCCAGGCCACCACCGCCGCGCACACCTCCATCCACGGTTCGATCGGAATCTCCGAGGCCGCATCCTCCGAGATCGGACCGAACAGCACGGGAAGATCCTCCGACCGGATGCCGTACTCGCCGAGACGATCCTCGACGGATGCCCCCTCGGGTCGCGCCAGGACGTGACACCACCGCCGAAGAACCTCCTCGGCCCGTTCCGGATCCGCGGTGAACGCCTCGGGACACCGGCGATGCAGGTCGATGCGTTCGGGAATCGTGAGGCTGCGTTCGACGAACGCCCACTCGAGGATGTCGGCCGGGGTGCTGGTCATGGCTTCTCCGAGGGTTCCCGGAAGGCGAGGGGAAGTTCGGCATCGGCACCCTCCCGGGCGAGCGCCCCGAGGTCGCGACCCGACAACGAGAGGAGAAGGCGGAGGCGTTCGACGTCCGAGGCGGCGGTGAATGCCTCCGACCGGCGTTCGACGGCCACCGCGACCGACCGGAGACCGCGGACGAGCGAGGGCCACGCCGCGGGATCGAGTTCACGCACGTAGGTTCGAAGACGGGCATCCTCGGGAATCTCGTCCGAGCCTTCGGAAACCCCGAGGCCCTCGAGGAAGAGGCCCGCCTCGAAGCGTCCGATCCCCGCGAGGAATCCCATGAGGTCCGCCAGCACCTCGTCGTGCACGTGCAGGCGATAGCTTCCCAACAGGCGGTGGGTCGCATGGTGCGTGAACTCGTGTTCGAGCCGGAGACGCATCGATGCCTCGACCCAGCCGGCGTCGTCCAGCCCCCCACCGACCCGATCGGCCGCGATGCCGCCGTAGGGCGCCGGATGGAGCAGGATGATCCGGTCGTGGAAGCTCGTCGCATCGTCCGCTCGTCGGCGGCGGATCTCCGCCGGCCAGTCGGCGGGCGTGCCGCCCGACTCGAGGAACGACGCCTCGATCTCCCGCATCCGGACCGGATTGGGCAGGCCGCTCACGTACAGCGCATGCACGTTCGGCCCGACCGGGATCGGTTCACAGCGGCCACCGATCGCCCGGAAGGCACGCTCGAAGTCGGTGCGATGCCCGAGCGTGACGACCGGAAGACCGCCCGCGGGGTGGTCGACGACGGCCCACCGCACCGAGTCGGGGTCGACGAAGATGCCATCTCCCGATGCCGGCGCGCCGTCGAGCCCGGCCGCGGGCTCGCCCCGCCGAACCAGGGCCTGGTACCGCTCGCTCGAGCTCGCCCCCTCCTCGATCGGAACGAGGAACTGCGGAAGGGCGGCGACAAGCGTGCGAGCATCGCCTCCGTCCCGCGCCTCCGACCTCCGCCACCATCCGACGTGGAACTCGTCGGCGACCGGAAGTTCGATCTGTGCCGAATCGACGGGTTCGAAGTCCGACTGGAGGTATGTCTCGAGCGACTGCATGGGCGGACCGCTCACGGGGCCTGCGAGGCGTCGTCGCCGGCGGACGACGCGCCTCCGTCGGCGGAGGTCGAGGTCGCGGCTTCGAGCGTCTCCAGCGAACCGCCCCCCGTGTCGATCGGATCCGACACCCTCGAGGGGATGCCGCCGAGGGTATCGGTCGACTCCGGTCGTTCCAGCCGTTCGAGATCGAGATCGTCCTCCCAGTCGACCGAGGCATGCCCGAGGAGGCAACCCGAGGCCTGGGCCAGGTTCGCAAGCGCGATCTGGTACGACACCTCCACTTCGGCCTGCTGAGTCTTCGCCGCATTCAGGGAACGCAGCGCCTGGGTCAGGTTGCTGCTCGGGATCTGTCCGCGGTTGAAGAGCGTCTCGTACGCGGCGTAGAACCGCGTCGCGGCCTGCACCTGGAGTTCCGCGGTGAGGATCGAGTTCCAACCGGCCTCGAGCGAATCGATCGCGTCCAGCACCTCCTGGGTGACGAGGATCTCCTGCTGCCGCCGATCGGCGACCGTCTGGAGCCTCTGGAGGATCGCCGCCTCGTAGTTGGCGATCGCCGCGTCGTTGCCCAGGGAGACCCGGGCCTGCAGTCCCACCGCCCACCCGTCGGGTTCCGTCCCCAGGTCGGAGTTCGCGCGTTCGATCGACAAGCCGGAGGCGAATCCGTTCGCGTTCCACGCCGCCTGCAAGTCGAGCTGCGGGAGCATCTCGTTCTCCCGAAGCATCACCGTGACCGAACGGGCGAGCTGCTGGAATTCGAGCTGGAGCAGCTCCGCGCGGTTCCGCAACGCCGTCCGAACGAGCATCTGCTGGTCGAAGTCGTAGCCCACGAGCTTCGGTTCCGAGCTCGGCCGCAGCGCCACCGAGCCGTCGAGCGACATGCCGGGCTCCTGCATCACCACCTTGACCGCCCGAACCGTGCGGCGAAGCTGGTCCTCCGACCGGATCACCTGCTCCACCGAGGCCGCCACCGACGTCTCGAAGTTGTAGACGTTCGCGATCGACCCGGCCCCGGCGTCGACGAGTCGCCTCTGCTGCTCGAGGAGATCCCGGGAGGTCTTGTAGAGCTGGAGATTGATCTCGAGCTGCTTCCATGCGAGATGCAGCTGCCAGTAGGCGATCTCCGCCCGCACGACCTGGTTGATCACCGCGACCTGGGCCTCGGCCCGCGCGCTGCCGAGCCGGGCGCCGGCGAGCACGATGGACGCCTCGTTGTACTCGACGCCCCCACCCTGGAGAAGCGGCTGCTGGAGACTCACTGCGGGACGGGTCGCCGCGAAGCCGTCTGCTTCCCCGCTCAACCCGTTGGTGTTGTTCGAGGTGGACACGGTCCAGTCGAGCTGGACGCTTCCACCGGTCCGGAGCGGCACCTCGAGGCCCGGGACCGCCGTGAAGCTGTCGGTCTCGACGTCGAAGAGCTCGCCGTAGTACTGGGGGGAGACGACCCGACGCTGCTGGACGCTCGCGGTGAAGGTCGACTGGAACTTGGCCTGCTCGGCCCGGAGCGACTGCGCCGCGACCTCGGGCGCGATCAGCGCGGACTGGATCCGGAGGTTGTTCTCGATCGTCGACCGTCGCACCTCGGCCAGGGCGATGTCCCGAGGCGTTCCGGTCTCCATCAGGGAGACCAGCGACTCCACGCGCCGGATCGCCTGGTCCGAGTCGCTGGGCGGATCCGTGCGGGGACGCTCGACCAGGGCCCCCCCCGCGTCGATCGTCGTGACCGTCCCGAGGCGCCCGTCGAGTTCGTCGATGCGATCCCAGTCCGACTCGAGCGCCGAGGAACATCCGAGGATCGAGCCGGAGACCAGGACGAGGGTGACGGTCGTTCGCATCATGACACCTGCCCCGCCATGAGTTCGGAGAAGTGACCGCCCTCGGCCTCGAGTTCGTCGAACGTGCCGGACTGCACCACCCGGCCCTTCTCGAGCACGTAGATCCGATCGGCATTCCGGATGGTGCTGAGCCGGTGCGCGATGACGACCCGCGTACTCCCGAGCCCGTCGATCGCCTTCGTGATCTCGGCCTGCGCCGTGTTGTCGAGCGCACTGGTCGCCTCGTCGAGAAAGAGCACCTCGGGGCGACTGACGAGGGCGCGAGCGATCAGAAGTCGCTGCAGCTGGCTCTGGGACATCGAGTTCGGCGTGATCATCGTCAGCATGCCCATGGGCATGTCGTCGATCTCGTCGCCCATGCCCACGAGCCGTGCCGCCGCCCAGGCGTCGTCGATCGTCCGGCGGGAGCCGATCCCGAGGATGGTCGACTGCACGTTCCCGGCGAGGGTCTCGTTTGACTGCATGACCACGCCCACCTGGGATCGCACCACGGATGCGTCGAGGTTCTGGAGCGGGATGTCGTCGTAGAGGACCTGGCCGCTGTCGGGGCGTTCGAGTCCGAGCAGGAGGCTCAGGAGCGTGGACTTGCCGCATCCGGTGCGACCGACCAGCGCCACGAACTCCCCCGGACGGACGTCGATGTCGACGCCGTCGAGCACCGGCGGGAGATCCGGGTCGTACCCGAATCGGATGTCCCGCGCCGAGAGGCCGCCGCGAAGGACGATCGAGTCGCCGCCCGACTCCGCGACCTCGGTCTCCGCGTCGAGCAGGGGCTTGATCCGGTGGAACTGGGGAACCATGTTCGCCACCGCCTTGATCGCGGGGGCGATGCCGACGACGGCCCCCAGGAACGCGGTGAGCGCGGTGACGAAGGCGACGAAGCCTCCCGGGTCGAGCGGCCCGCCCGCGCTCGCACCACGCAGCGAAGCGGTGAATTCCACGAACACGAATGCGAGCGCGACGGTCGACGCGGCCCCCACGACGGCGGCAAGCCAGACGCCGAGCAGGCCACTCCGGTAGGAAAAGGCGCCGACTCGTCCGAGTCGGGAGAGCAGACGGGCGAGCACGCGGTTCCGCGAACCCTGCACCCGGATCTGACGGATGCCGAGGAGCATGTCGACGCCGAAACCGTCGAGGTCGCCCTTGGCCACCGACATCTCGAAGTCGAGTCGTGCGAGCCGGATCGAGACCCAGGCCACGAACGCGAGCTCGACCACGATGACGCCGATCGCGGTGAGGCCCATCTCCACGTCGTAGTAGAAGAGGACGCCGAGGTTCGAGACACTCGCGAGCAGCGACATCACCACCGACATGATCGACTGGGTCAACGCCTGCCTGACCTGCTCGACCGCCATGACCCGCTGCGTCAGGTCTCCGGCCGAGCTCGCCCGGAAGAACGAGGCGGGAAGCTGGAGGATGCGGTCGACGAGGGCCGCGACGACCTGGTAGCTGCTCCGGGTCTCGATCCGCAGGAACGCGATGCCGGCGAGGACGTGGACGATCGCCCTCGAGACCGCGATCGACACGAGCATCGAACCGATGAAGAGCAGCTGGGTGACCTCGACCGAAGGAATCACCGTCCCCACGATCATGCCGGTCAGGATGGGAACGAGCGCCACGAGCCCGGAGGTCGCGAACATGATCCCGATGATGACCAGCACGTCGAACGCATTGCCCGCCGCCACGAGCTTCAGGAGGTCGCGGACCCGGACCCGCCCGGCCGGAAGGGGTCGGTAGAACATGACCGCGTCGGCCTCGAACCCGGCCGCGAGCTCCGGCGTCGCCCGTCCGAGACTCCGCCGCCCGAGGTCGCCGTGCTCGAAGGCCTCGTAGCCCCCCCGACAGGGAATGAGCGAGACCGGGACGCCGTCGGCGGACCTTCGGGCGAGAAGCGGTCCCGCGGACTCCCGCCACCACGAACCGTCGAGCTTCACTTCGCGGTACTGGAGATGGAGGGTGCGGGCGACCTGGTCCGCGGCCGACGAGCCGTCATGGAACTCCGCGTCGGCGGCCGCCGAGATCGAACAGCCGAGCGCCTCGACGACGTCGAGAGCCGCCGCGATCTCCCCGGAGCCGTTGCCCGCCAGGGTGGCGGCACTCGAGGAGTGCTCCCGGGCCGCCGCCATGACGTGGACGACTTCCGTGAGCGAGTCGTCGTCGAGCACCTTGAGCCGGGCGAGCCGGTCGCGGAGACGCTGGTCGGCCTCGGTGGTGACCGAATCGATCCGCGCGACGACGACGGTGGAGAGCGCCTCGACGAGACCCTGCCACGACTTCGGTGACTCGTCGGCGGCAACCCATTCGTGGACCTCGCTCGGTCCCTCGAAGAACGGTCGCACGGCGTCTTCGAGCGCACCAGCGTCGCCCAGCGACCGATCGTCCTGGTCGATCGCCTGCCACTGCGCATCATGCGAGGCCCGGATCTCGACGATCACTCCTTCCCGGTCGGCAGGGACGATCACCAGCTCGCCCTCGCCGGACCGGATCACGGGCTCGGCGGCGCCGAGTCGGCCGTGGTCCCGGATCGCGCGGACGACCAGCATGACGCTCCCCTCGACGACCCCGAAGAGCTCGGGCCGCGTGCGCCCCCCCGGGACCGGTTCCGGGCGGACCGGGGTCGAGGAGCCGACCTGGTCGCTCCACGCGTGCCGTCGGGTCTCCGCGGTCATGCGGCACCTCCGAACTCGCCCGCGAACCACTGGTTCCGCTCGATCAACTCGTCGAACCCACCGCGATCGACCACGCTGCCTTCGGCCATGACGGCGATCTCGTCGACCAGCTGGAGGGTCGAGCGCCGGCTGGTCACCAGCACCACCGTGCAACCGCGAAGCCGGATCCGATCGATCAACTGCGCCTCGGTCTTCCCGTCCAGGGCGGAGGTGGCCCCGTCGAGGACCAGGATGCTCGGCCGCTTGGCGAGACATCGCGCGATCTCCAGTCGCTGTCGCTGTCCTCCGCTCAGGTTACGACCACCCTCCTCGACCACGGCCTCCATCCCACCCGGCCGGGAAAGCAGTTCGCCGCAGTCCGCGTCCACGAACGCCTTGACGAGTTCGTCGTCCGGGACGGTCTGGTCCCACATGGCGACGTTGTCCCGAAGCGTGCCCGCGAAGACGGAGGGCGTGCCGGAGGTCCCCGAGAGCGATGCCAGCAGCGAACCTTCGTCGATGTCCGCGAGTTCGCGATCGTCGATCGAGATCGAGCCGGACCAAGCCTTCTCGAGTCCGAGGATCAGGTCGGTCAGGGTCGACTTCCCGCTGCCCGAAGGTCCGACCAGGGCCACGATCGAGCCCGGTTCGACCCGGAAGGAGAGTCCCTCGAGGAACGGGGCCTTGAGTCGGTCGAAGCCGAAGGCGAGGTCCTTGACCTCGACCAACCCTGCGAGCCGGACGGCCGAAGCCTCCGATTCCTCGTGGTGCCGCTGGGGTTCGACGAGACCCTCCCGATAGTCGAGCACGTCGAGCACCCGGTTCATCTGGGCCTGCGTCTGCTGCAGGGTGCGGGCGAGCATGACGATGTCGGAGATCGGTGCGAGGAGGAGGCCCGCGATCAACTGCATCGCCACGAGTTCGCCGATCGTGAGGTCACCGTACATGACCTCCCAACCCCCGAGGGTCAGGACCGCCCCGTAGACGATCGCGCCCTGGAGCGAGACCGGACCGGCATCGAGCCACGCATTGAATCGCGCGACCTCCTGCTGGGCGTTGACCCCCTTCGCCTGGTAGCCCGCCCACTGGCCGAAAGCCTCGTTCTCGCGACTCGTGGCCTTGAGCTCGCGAATCGCCCGGAGCATTCCCATCAGGGCGCCGTACTGCCGGCCGATCTCGCGCTGGACCTTCGTCGAACGATCGACCAGCGTCTGGTTGGTGAAACGGACGCAGACGATCAGGAGGACCGCCCCGACGACCGTGATGACACCGATCCGGACGTCCATGAGGATGAGCACCGCCCCGTAGGCGATGGCGGTCCCGACGCTCACGATCTGGATCAGGATCTGGTTGCCGAGACTCGCGGCGATGACCTGGTTCGACGTCAGCCGCTGGACGAGGTCGCCCGGGGACCGCTGCATGTAGAACCGCATGGGAAGATCGAGAAGATGCGTCGCGAGCCGGGTGGCCTGCATGAGGAACATGCGGAGCACGAGCCGATTCAACGACCAGCCCTGGAGCAGCGAGAGCCCCTGCATCAGGACCATCATCAGCACCATGCCGGAGACGATCCAGACCGTCGAGGGGGTGTCGTGATCCTGGACCACCCGGTCGATGAACGCCCCGGTGAAGCCCGGAAGCGCGACGCCGGGGATCGCGATCAGGAGCCCGCAGAGCAGGGCGAACAGGATCGCGAGGCGATTGCCCCCGACCCAGGCCTTGACTCCCCGCAGGAGACTCGGCGGCGAACCCGACGGCTCGAACGCCGGCGTGAGGTCGAACTGCAGCGCAATCCCGGTGAAGCTCTTGGAGAACTCGGCCTCGTCCACGAGCCTGCGGCCACCCGCGGGATCGTTGAGCTGGAACTGGTCCCCCTTCATGCCCTCGAAGACGACGAAGTGCCCGAAGCCCCAGAAGAGGATGAGGGGACGCGAGCTCTCCTTCCGGATGTCGTCGACTTCGTACCGCTTGCCCTTGGCCTCGAGCCCGTGATTCCGCGCCACCTTCGCGAGCTGGCCCGCGTTGGAACCGTCCCGCGTCACGCCGCACTGCATGCGGAGATCCTCGAGCGGGATCCACTTGCCGTAGTAGGCGAGGATCATGGCGAGACTCGCCGCGCCGCACTCCACCGCCTCCATCTGGAGCACGGTGGGCACCCGGGCGACCTTGTCGGCCGGCATGGTGCGGCCGGTTCTCATCCGGGGCTTCCGCTCACGTAGGAGACCTGCGGGTCGAGGCCCAGCACGTCCTTGATCCACGGAAGAACGAGGTCGATCGGGCGATCCTCGGAGACCACGACCTGCACGCCGCAGAGGGCGGGGAGGGTGATGGGCCGGTCGTAGCCCCGACCGCTGGTCCATCGGAAGCCGGTCGGGGTCTGTTCGTCGAGTTCGACGTCGACCATGATCTCGAGGGTCGTCCCCATCTGGTTCGACAACTGTTCGGCGAGATCGCGACTGCCGAGGTGGACCGAAGCCGCGCTCCCCGCGACGAACGTCGACACCGACTTCACGGTCCCGCGGATGTAGCCGTACCTCGACGGCTGCACGAACGGGAGGGAGAGCCGGACATCCATGCCCTTCTCGATCCGTCGACCCGTTCCGTAGGGAACGAAGACGGTCGCGACGAGACCGTCGGCCCCGTCGCCATGGGGCTGGATCGAGGTCACGTTGGTCCCGACCCCGACGGTGGATCCGAGATCCACGGCGTGTTCCAGCACGGTTCCCGAGATCGGTGCATGGATCACCGTCGACATCTCGAGGTTGGCCCGGGCCGTGGCCAGCTGGTCCTGCGCCTGGGCGAGCTGGGCCGCTCGCTGCAGCCTCGCCTGCTCCGTCGTGTTCACGAGCGAGAAGTACTGCTCGTTGGCCTCCGCCACGATCGTCTCCTGCTGCGTCAGCTGCTGCAGGATCGAGAAGTACTGCTGCTGGGTCTGGACGAGCTGCGACCTGGGCACCAGTTGTGCGTCGACGAGCGAACCGATGTCCGACAGCTCCTTCTCGTACAGCTTGCTCAGCTTCCGGGTCTGGTCGGTCGTCTGCTTCGCGGCGGCCAGCTGGGCGTCGAGCGAGGCCTTCTGTCGGGAGAGAATCGCCTCCTCCGCCTTGGCGAGTCGGGCATCCTGCTCCTGCAGCAGCGAGACCCGGGATTCGGCGTTCCGCGTCGCGATCTGGAGCTCCTCGTTGTGGAGCCTGACCAGCGGATCCCCCTGCTTGACCGGGCTGTACTCCGGGACCATGAGATCGATGACGCCGCCGACCGCGGATGGGCTGGCGATCTGGATCGGCTGGGTTCCGGCCGGGGCGATCACGCCCTCACCCTCGATCAGCGTCGGCAGCCGACCGAAGATCCCCCAGGCGACGCAGACCACGAGAAGGACCGATGCGATCACCAGGATGATCCATGAACTCGAGTTCACGACCACCAACCGCTGGTCGAGCTGCTCGGTGGAGCTGAGTTGGTCGACCGCCTCGGTCCGCGCGATCTTGGATAGATTCCGCTGGCTCATCTCTCTTCGCTCGTCATGATGACTCCATCACCGCCGGGTGCGATCCCGAAGGACTCGGCGGGACGCCTTGACATCACGAACTCCGCCTCGGCCACGTACTATAACGGTTGGAGAGTCGATGTGAAGGCCACCGGAGCCAGCCCGATCCCGCTTTCGAAAGCCCGCCGACGTGGATTGGTTCCCGCCCCCCGACCTCCCCACCTTCCGAACGCTCTTCGCGGCCTCCGCGGCAGCCATGGTCCTCGTGCACCTTCCATGGTTCATCCGGACGATCCGGATCCATCGCTCGGGGCTCGATGCGGTCTCCACCCCGCTCGACGACGACATGGAGAACATCGCGATCGAGGAGCTCCCGCAATGGAGGCAATTCCCCGCGTCCGCGATGCCCACGCTCCCGCTCGCCCTCGTCGTGATCACCGGCCTCGCGTTCGCCACCACGCTCCTGGCAGCCGCGGCGGACTGGCGGCCCCGAACGATGCTGCTTGCAGCGACGCCGCTCTACCTGCTCTTCTTCCGCCAGGCCCTGCAGACGTCCAAGGTCGTCCGCAAGACGAGCCTCCTGCCCTGGACCTGCCTCCTGCTCGCCCTCGCGCCCGAGGACGGGGACGGCCAGGCCCTGACGATCCTCGCCATCAAGATCGTCCTCGCCCACATGTGGTTCGCTGCGGGACTGCGCAAGCTTCGACACGGAGGGTGGCGGTGGTGCGACGGCAGCACGTTGCGGCACCACCTCGCGGTCGAGGCCCTGCAGAATCGCGCGGAGCCGGAACGGTCCCTGGGCCTGCGCCTCGCGATGCATCCCGGAGCGTGCGCCGCGCTCGCCTGCCTCACGGTGGTCTCCGAACTGGCCAGCCCCCTCGTGATGCTGCCCACGGTCGCGTGGGCATGCCTGCTCGCCTGGGCGGTGTTCCTCTGCCTCCACCTCGGCATCTGGATCACCTGGGGCCTCGACTACCTCTCGTTCTGCTTCCTGCCGATCGGGCTCGTCCTGCTCGTTCCGACCGAGCCGTCCGCGATCGCGGCATCGTTCGAGGGCCCGATCGACTGGCGGGGAGCCGCGACCATCGGCATCGCCGGGTTCTTCATCCTCAACAGCTTCATCGGCCACGAACGGTGGCCGGTGCATGACTGGCCGATGTTCAGCGCCCGCATGCCGTGGGGCCACGTGCGGGTGAAGCGGCTCCACGCCTGGCACGACGGTCGCCGATCGCCGGTGGTGCTTCGGGATCGCTACATGAACCGGGGCATCGCCCGCCACGGCCGATACCTCCTGTGGTACGGCGAGCAGTGGACTCGCGACAGCGGGGTCGACCCGGCGACCATCACCCGGCTCGAACTCGTCGAGACGACGATCGACGAGACCGACCGGATCGAGCACGAGACCATCACGACCTTCGCCCGCCTGACCCAGCTCCGCCGCTGGCTCTGGAGACCACCGTGGGAGGAGATCGACCCCGCCGGGCGAGGGCGGGAAGAGGGGGAATGACGGCCGACCTCGATCAGGCTCGCCGGCGGCGCTCGGTCAGCAGTCGGCCGGCCCGCGCGTGAAGCGGACGGGGCCATACCCCGCCACGAGGCCCGCCGCCGCCGCCGTCCTCAGCTCGTCATTCGAGAGATCCAGGAACCCCGAGGGCGGAGCGGGCAGCGTGATGTGCACGCAGTCGTCCGCGTTCTCCATCACCTTCACATCCAGGTTGTCAGGGACATCCAGGCCGTGCCCCTTCAGGACCGCCTTGGGGTCGCTCATCAAGCGAGCCTTCAAGGCCTCGTCCTTCCAGCACGCGGCGAAGAGGTCGGCGAGTTGGTCTCGTTGTTCAGTCATGAGTCGTTTCTCAAGGGGACCGCGTTCAGGTCATCAGTCGGCCACCAAGTCAACACAAGTCAGCAAGTCCATTGCCATGAGTCACCGCGAGGGATACCCCCCGCCGCGTTGCTCAACTCATCATCCGACAGGTCCATGTGCCCGTCGGGCGGGGCAGGCAGGGTGATGTGTACGCAGTCGTCCGCGTTCTCCACCACCTTCACGTCCAGGTTGTCGGGCACGGGCATGTCGTACTCGGCCAGGACCGCCTTGGGATCAGCCATCAAGCGAGCCTTCAGGGCTTCGTCCTTCCAGCAGGCGGCGAACAGTCGGGCCAGCTTGTTCTTCTGCTCGGCCATCGATCTTCTCCGTTGGAATGGGCGGTCAAGGTGAGGGGAGTCGGGGCCGCGGCCTCACCCATTCAGAAAGTCAGTCAGCAGGTGCACATCCACTAGTATGATTGTGAATTAATCCCGTCACAACAACCATCACCCCCCGCCGCGTTGCTCAACTCATCATCCGACAGGTCCATGTGCCCGTCGGGCGGGGCAGGCAGGGTGATGTGCACGCAGTCGTCTGCGTTCTCCACCACCTTCACGTCGATGCCATCAGGGACATCCAGGCCGTGCTCCTTCAGCACCGCCT
>JAYZBK010000138.1:0-3337 GCA_036339295.1 Planctomycetota bacterium | reverse complement strand
GGATGAAGTCGACGAAGGCCTCCTCGTCCCCCGCCAGCGAGAGCGCCTCGTTGAAGCGTCGCTCGTAGCCCACCGTCGACTGGGGGACCGCCCCGAGGGCCTTGCCGCAGGCGCTCCCGGAACCGTGCGCGGGCCAGACCTGGAGATGGTCCTCGAGGCCGAGGAACGCGCGGGCGGAACCCGCGAGGCTCCGTGCCGAGGGTTCCATCGCACCGGCGACGCCCGCGGCCGACTCGAGGAGATCCGGTCGCCCGAGGTCGCCGACGAAGACGAAGTCGCCGGTCACGACGCCCATCGGTCGATCGGCCCCTCCCCCCCGGTCGGTCACCAGGAAGGAGACGTGCTCGGGCGTGTGGCCGGGCGTGTGCACCGTCGTGAACTCGATCCGGCCGATCTCGAATCGATCGCCGTCGGCCAGCTCGTGGTGGTCGATGCCGTCGAGCCAGCCCGATCGCCAGTCCGGACCGCCGAGGCCGGAGACGTAGGCCTTCGCACCGGTCCTCGTCGCGAGCTCGCGCACCCCGGAGAGGAAGTCCGCGTGGATGTGGGTCTCCGCGGCGGCCACGATCCTCAGACCGTGCTCGTGGGCGAGTTCGATGTAGCGGTCGACGTCGCGTTCGGGGTCGATCACGATCGCCTCCCCGGTCCGCTGGCATCCGACGAGGTAGGCGGCCTGGGCGAGATCTTCGTCGTAGACGAGCCTGAAGAGCATGGCGAGGTCCGGAGGGCGTGGAGTGGTCCGCGATCCGACGGGCGATCCTTGGTGCCCCGACGCGTCGGATCGGTTCCCGGCGACTTCGACGGTGGACCATATCCTGACGGCATGAGATCCGTGCTCGTCCTCCTCGCGATCGCCGCCCTCGCCACCAAGGCCGCCGCCGAGCCGCCCCCCGGGATCCGCGGCGTCGTCTTCATCCTCGCGGACGACCACCGGGCCGACTTCCTCGGATGCGCCGGCCGAACGGGGCTCGCGACCCCGGCGATCGACGCGCTCGCCCGACGGGGCGTGCGGTTCACGCACGCCTACTGCGAGGGCTCCCGCTCCCCCGCGGTCTGCCTCCCGAGCCGATCGCGCATGCTGTGCGGCCTCAGCGACTGGACGGTCCCCGACTGGTCCACCGCCCATCGGGGGGACGACCACCCGCTCTGGCCGGAGGTGCTTCGAAGCGAGGGCTGGCGGACGCACCACGTCGGCAAGTGGCACGCCGGCCGCCCGTGGTTCGATCGATGCTTCGAGAGCGGCGCGTCGGTCCTCTTCGGCGGCATGGGAAGCCACTGGGACCTCGTGGTCGAGGATCGCCCCCTCGCCGAGGGCGCCGTCACCCGACGTCCGCTCCGCGACTACAGCACGACCGAGTTCGGGGGGGCCGCGGTCGAGTTCCTCGCCGGCCACCTCGCGGCGGAGCCCGATCGTCCCTTCGCCCTCTCGCTCTGCTTCACGGCCCCGCACGATCCCCGCACCGCCCCCGACGAGGCCGAGGCGGATCGCCGCGCCGCCACGGTGGCCGTGCCGCCCAACCTGATGCCGGTTCACCCCTTCGACAACGGCGAGATGACGATCCGGGACGAGGAGCTCCTTCCCTGGCCGCGGACGGAACGGGCCGTCCGCCGCGAGATCGCGGTGTACGAACAGATGATCGAGGAGATCGACCGACAGGTCGCAACCGTCGTCGACGTCCTCGACGACGCCGGCGTGCTCGAGGAGACCCTCGTGATCTTCGCGGGCGACCATGGGCTCGCGATCGGCAGCCACGGCCTCCTCGGCAAGCAGAACCTCTACGAGCACTCGATGCGATCCCCCCTGGTCCTCGCGGGCCCGGGATTCGAGCGACCCGGCGAACGGCGCGACCTGGCTTACCTGCGCGACATCCCGACGACGATCCTCGGGGTCGCCTCGACCTCGCCTCCGCCGGACATGGACGGACTCGACCTCCGTGGACCGACGATGCGACGCGAGATCCTCACCCGCTACAAGGACGAGCAGCGGGCCTGGACCGACGGTCGATGGAAGGTGATCTGGCACCCGCCCATCGATCGATGGCAGGTCTTCGACCTCGATCGCGATCCGGACGAGCTCCACGATCTCGCGGCCGATCCCGACGCCCGGGAGCTCGTGCGACGGCTCGTCGCGGAACTGGTCGCCGCCCGGGTTCGGCACGGGGACGAGAAGGCGTTCGAGCCGGATCCGAATCGGTCCCCGTCGTTCGACCACGAAGCCGCGAGCCGACGACGGGCGGAGAGGAAGCCCCATTGGGAACTCCGGTGATCCCTTCTCCACCCGGACGCGGCCTCGCAATGCTCGCCCGCGGCTACGGCTGGGCGGTGATCGTGAAGCCTCCGGGCCTTCGTTCGGTCCCCGGCCGCGGTGCCGGCGCCGAGGACTCGGTGCAGGCGAGGGTGCCGGAGGTCTTTCGATGGGCGGACGGGGGCATCACGCCGCATCGCCTCGACATCGAGACGAGCGGGCTCATGGTCGTGGCGATGACCAAGCGGGTCCACCGCGGACTTTCGCGACAGTTCCAGCAACGGAAGATCGGCAAGGCGTACGAAGCGGTGCTCGACGGCGAGGTCGAGGGCGACCGTGGTCGGATCGAGCTGCCCCTCCGTCTCGACTGGGATCGCCGACCTCGACAGGTCGTCTGCCGACGGGAGGGTCGCCCCGCCTCGACGCTCTGGCGGGTCGTCGAGCGCCACGACGGACGCACGAGGGTCGAGTTGCGGCCGGAGACCGGGCGAACCCACCAGCTTCGCGTCCACGCCTCGACCGATCGCGCCACCGGGGGCATCGGCGCCCCGATCGCCGGCGACACGCTCTACGGCGATCCCGAGTCCGCGGAGCGCCTCCTCCTCCACGCCACCCGACTGTCCTTCTTCGACCCGTCGACCGGCCGGCCCCTTCGATTCCACGCCCCCGCCCCGTTCTGAAGGCGGGGAGTGCTACGCTCTCCGCGGACCCGTGGCGGAATCGGCAGACGCAGCGGCCTTAAAAGCCGCGGCCGCGCGAGCGGCGTGAGGGTTCGAACCCCTCCGGGTCCACATCCCCTTCGCTCGGCCGAGACATGATCGCCCTCTCCGAACACCGCCTGCTCCGCCTCGTCGTGCTGTGCGCCCTCTACACGGCGCAGGGCATCCCGTTCGGATTCCGGACGATCACCCTCGCGACGTACCTGGCCGGCGAGGGACTCGACAGCGCCGCCATCGGGGCCATCGGGATGGCCGCCACCATCCCCTGGGGATTCAAGTGGGTCTGGGGCCCGTTCGTCGATCGCTTCGGCTCGACGCGATTCGGTCGAAGGCGACCCTGGATCCTCGCGGCCCAGACCGGCATGATCGGAAC
>JAYZBK010000137.1:0-24892 GCA_036339295.1 Planctomycetota bacterium | reverse complement strand
ATCCAGATCCTCGCGACCCCGGTGCTCGCCATCACCCTGATGCTGGTCGGCATCGAGCGTGCCTTCCAGATCGGCATCTTCGATCCCGCGAAGGGCGGGGACCCCGTGCTCTTCCAGCACTTCTTCTGGTTCTATTCCCATCCCGCCGTCTACATCATGATCCTCCCGGCGATGGGCATCATCTCCGACGTGATCGCGGTGCACAGTCACCGGCACATCTTCGGCTACAGGTTCATCGCGTACTCCTCGGTCGCGATCGCGATCTTCTCCTTCCTCGTGTGGGGGCACCACATGTTCACCTCGGGCCAGAGCCCGCTGATGAACACGCTCTTCTCCGCGATCACGTTCTCCGTCGCCATCCCATCGGCGATCAAGGTGTTCAACTGGCTGGCGACGCTCTACAAGGGATCGATCAGCCTGAACACGCCGATGCTCTACGGCCTCGGGTTCATCTTCCTGTTCACGATCGGCGGCCTGACCGGGCTTCACCTCGGCACGCTGAACACCGACATCCACCTTCACGACACCTACTTCGTCGTCGCCCACTTCCACTACGTGATGATGGGATCCGCCCTGATCGCGATGATCGCGGGCGTCCACCACTGGTGGCCGAAGATGTTCGGGCGGATGTACAACGATCGGCACGGGGCGATCGGCTTCTGGCTGGTGTTCATCGGCTTCAACGTCACGTTCTTCACCCAGTTCATGCTGGGCAGCCACGGCATGCCGCGTCGCTACTACGACTACCAGCCCGAGTTCCAGATCTACCACGTGATCTCGACCATCGGCTCGTACATCATGGCGGTCGGCTTCTTCTGGACCGCGTACTACCTGATCGCCTCCCTCGTCTCGGGCAAGAAGGCCCCGGCGAACCCCTGGGGCGGTCGGAGCCTGGAGTGGCAGTGCTCGTCGCCGCCGCCGCACGACAACTTCAAGACCACGCCGTCCGTCGGCGACTGCTACGACTTCAGCGTCGTCCGCTGGGACGACGAGGAAGGCGGATACGTCGTCGATCGCGACGCCGATCCCTCGCTGAAGTCCGACTCGCACTGATCGGAACGACCCGCCGACCCGATCGGGTCGGGACAGACACGGAGCCCACCGGATGACCTCCATCCAGGCCAACCCCTCGGACCAGGCAGACGACCACGGTCATGACGACCACGGTCACGGCCACGATCCGCATCTCGCCCACCACTTCGACTCGATGGAACAGCAGTTCGATTCGGGCAAGCTGGGGATGTGGCTGTTCCTCGCGACCGAAGTCCTCTTCTTCGGAGGCCTCTTCGCGGCGTACGTCGTGCTCCGGGCACGCAATCCCGAGGTGTTCTCCTACGCGAGCCAGTATCTCGACACCTTCATGGGCGGCGTCAACACGATCGTGCTGATCGTGTCCAGCCTCACGATGGCCCTCGCGGTGCGGTACGCCCAGGAGGGACGGAAGGCGCTCCTCGTGATCTGCCTCTGGCTCACCATGGGCGGGGCGGTCGGCTTCCTCGTGATCAATGGGTTCGAGTACAGCCACAAGTTCCACGAGAACCTCGTCTGGGGCACGGGGTTCTACGAACCGGTGGACGAGGCGCAGGCCAGCGATCTCGCCCAGGTCGGCGAGGATCTCCTCACCCCGATCATCGCCGCGCCGCAGGAGGCCAGCGCCGAAGCGGCCCGGGTCGAGGCCATGGCGTCGCTCGTGAACCAGCCCGCGGAGGCCGCCTCGAGCGTCGAGATCGCGGCGGTCGGCCCTCGTGGCCTCGCCTCGACCATCGCCGTCGAGCAGGCGGCGATCGAGGAGGCCGACACCCACGACGCGGGCAAGGGTCATGGCAAGCAGCATCTCGGCGATCCCGAGATGCCGGTGAACACGCACCTCTTCTTCGCGATCTACTTCTGCATGACCGGTCTCCACGGCATCCACGTGGTGATCGGGATGGGCGTCATCGGCTGGCTGATCTGGCGGGCCCAGCGAGGCGAGTTCGGTCCCAAGTACTTCACGCCGGGCGATCTCGGCGGTTGGTACTGGCACATCGTCGACCTGATCTGGATCTTCCTGTTCCCGCTCTTCTACCTGATCCACTGACCGGCCTCCGGCCGGACCCCCGACCTCGAACGAACGACTCCACGCTCCGATCCTGGAAGCACGACCCATGGCGCACGACGCGACAGCGAACCACGACGGCGAAGAACACGGCCTCGGCCACATCGTGGGCTACGGCCCGCTCTTCGGCACCGCCTTCGGCCTGATCATCCTGACCGTCCTCACGGTCGCGGTGCACGCGGTCGACGCGGGCGAGCTGAACATGCCGATCGCCCTCTCGATCGCGGGCTTCAAGGCCACGCTCGTCTGCCTCTACTTCATGCATCTCCGCTGGGATCGTCCGTTCAACGCCCTCATGCTCGTGGGCTCGATCGCATTCGCCGTCCTGCTGATGGTGTTCGTGCTGATGGACTCCGGCCAGTACTCGCCGCAGATCGTCGCGGGCAACCCCGACGACGTGCAGGCGAAGCTCGAGGCCGACGCCCCGGGCGCCCCGATCGCCGCGGACGCCCAGCTCGACTGATCCCGCCGCGACATCGTGGACCGAACCCCGGAACCCCGCGCGTGCGGGGTTCCTTCACGACCGGATCGCACACACGCATGGCCAACGTCGTCTCCCCATTCCAGGATCCCGGTGAACGGACGCGGGCGGGCGTGTTCGGCATGGCGTGCTTCCTGATCTCGCTCGCGATGATCTTCATCGCGTCGATCCTGGCGGTGGTGGTGGTCCGGCTCCAGGATCCCGATGCCTGGGCCGACGGAGGACTGGGCCTGCCCGGCGCCCTGCTTGCGAGCACGGGACTCCTCGTCGTCTCGAGCGGGACGATGGCGGTCGCCGGTCGGGCGGCGGCCCGGGGCGACGACGATCGCCTCGCTCGCTGGATGACCGCGACCCTCGCCCTCGCGATCGGCTTCCTCGTCCTGCAGGGCGTGGCGTGGTTCGAGCTCCTCGAGCGTGGGGCGCGGATCGACTCGAACCTGTGGGCGTGGACGATCTACGTCCTGACGGGCCTGCACGCCGCCCACGTCCTCGGTGGACTCGTGCCCATGATCGTGACGACCCGACGGGCCCGACGCCGCGCGTACACCATCGAGGATCATCGCGGCGTCGTCTACGTGGCGATGTACTGGCACTTCCTCGACGGGGCCTGGATCGCGCTCTACGCGACCCTCGCCTGGGCGACCTGGTTGTGACGCGTCGACGGTGACCCCGCTCGGATGCGGGTTCGGGATCAGGTCGTGGTGGGCGTGGCCGCCGGCAGGGTCGAGGACTCGACCGATTCGTATCGGTGGACCGCGAAGAGCAGGGCGGCCGAAGTCGCGAGGAGCAGGGCGCCGTTGGCCTGGTGCGCCGACGTCGGAACCAGCTCCCAGACGGGGATCGTGGTCGTCTTCCGAAGGATCGTCGTCACGAAGGCGACGATGCCCAGGGTGAACTGGAGCCCGACGAGGGCGTTGACCGTCCGGCCGAGTCCGGGGACGACCGGGACGCCGAGATCGCTCCTCGACTTCGCCCGGATCCCCGCGACGAACGCCACGACGAGGACGACGATCGAGAAGGTGAGGTGCCCGTGCATCGCCCACGCGGGCGGCTCGGGCTTCGGGGCCCCGTCGAGCGGCGGCGTCGCGAGGTGGCGATAGCAGGCACCGAGGAAGAGCTGCAGCACGATCGCCCCGACGAGCACCGCCGACCAGGCTCGGTCGCCCCCCGCCTCGGTCGAGGCGATCGGGCTGGCGGCCCGGTCCTTCCATCGGCGGCTCGAGACCACCGCCAGCACCACGAAGGCGGCGAAGGTGAGCTGCCCGAACATGCCGTGGGCGATGGCGAGCGTGGTGTTGGGCGTCACGTCGGTCTGGCTCGTGGTCAGGTGCCCCGTGACCCGGAGGCCGCCCATGAGCCCCTGGAGGCAGACCATCAGGAAGATCGTGACCGCGAGCCCGCGGACCCATCCCCGTCGGTCGTGGATCCACACCAGCACGAGCACGGTGATCGCGGTGAGCCCGACGAGCATTCCGTAGAGCCGGTGGGCGTGTTCGTAGAAGATCCCGCCCGTCATCTCGCTCAGGGGGTAGAGAAGCATGTTGTGACCGAACGAGTTCGGCCAGTCCGGCACGGCAAGGCCGGCCTCCATGCTCGTGACCAGGCCGCCGGTCACGATCAGGACGAAGACCGTCGCGGCCGCGACCAGCGAGAAGAAGCCGGTGGGATCGAACCTCGGCGCGGTGGTCGATGTGAACCGGGTCCGGCCGATGGCCGCGCCGATCGCGCCAAGCAGGGCCGAGCCGGCGAAGAGACCCCCGATCCAGATGACGAGGTCGAGGCCGCCTCCGCGGACGATGCTTCCGATGATCAGGAGATTGACCGCGGCCGAGACCATGCCCGTCCAGACGCCCGCGGAGACCGATCCGAGCGTCCGGCCGGCGAGGAAGCCGCCGGCGACGAGGACGAGCATCTCGAGGGCGAAGACGATCTCGCCGAGCACGAGGCCCGGCTTCATGAAGGCCACGTAGCCGATCGCCCACATCGCGGTCGCGGTGGCGAATCCGAAGCCCGTCACGAGGCTCGCCGTGGGTGTCCTGCTCGGATTCGACTCGGTCATCGGTTCGACTCTCCACGGTCGTGGGGGTGGACGGCGTCCGCCCGGAACGGGTTCGCATTCTAGCCCCGGAGTGATTCGAGACTCCATGATGGAGGTGGTCGTCGACCTACACTGTGCACGCACGATGGACACCCCCGTGACCAACCCGAATCAGGAGTCCGAGGTCGAGTATCCGGACGAGCCCACCGACGGGCGTCCCGGTCTCCCGGCACTCGTCGCCGACCTCACGAAGCTCCGGCTGAACGTACTGGTGCTGGTCACCACCGCGGTCGGCTACGTGCTGGGCCGCGTCGGGGCCCCGGACTTCGCATGGGGCCTCCTCGGGTTCACGCTGCTGGGAACCGGGCTCGCGGCCGCGAGCGCCGCGATCCTCAACCAGGTGATCGAACATGCCCGGGACGGCCGGATGCATCGGACCAGCGATCGCCCCGTCGCCAGCGGGCGACTGTCCCGGAGCGTGGCGTTCATCGCCGGCGTGGGGACGGGGTACGCGGGCTTCGCCGTGCTGGTCTCGACCGTGAACACGACCGCCGGTGTCCTCGCGATCGCGAACGTCCTGATCTACGTCGTCATCTACACGCCGCTGAAGCCGCGGTCGACCATCAACACGCTGCTCGGGGCGATCTGCGGTGCCATTCCGCCGATGATCGGATGGGTCGCGGCCACCGGCCAGTTGCAGGTCGGCGCCTGGCTGATCGGGGCGCTGCTCTTCGTCTGGCAGCTTCCGCACTTCTTCGCCCTCGCATGGATGTACCGGGAGGACTACCGCCGCGGCGGTCACAAGATGCTCCCGGTGCTCGACCCGACGGGCCGCGTCACGGGACAGGTGATGACCTCGACCGCCGCGTTGCTCGTGCCGGTCGGCCTGCTGGTGACCGTGTACGGCGTCTCCGGGTGGTGGTCCGCCATCGGGGTGGTGCTGCTCGGCGGCTGGTTCACGGTCCGATGCGTGGGGTTCTGGCGACGACCGAGCGACGATGCGGCCCGGGCCGCGTTCCTCGCGAGTCTTGCCTATCTCCCGCTCGTGCTCGCCGTGATGGTCGTGGACCGCGGGCCGGTCTCGGCGGCGGCGTGGATTCGTGGAGGCCGGACCGCGGCGGTGACCGAATCGCGGCAGATGCCGCTCGAGTCCCTCCCACCGGAAGCCACCGGTGACTGAACCGACACCCGAATCCAGGGGATCCGCCCGAGGTCCGTTGATCGCGGTCGTCGCGCTGGCCTTGATCGGCGGTGGGGGCGTCCTCGCGTGGGGAATCGTCGGACTTCTCTCGGGCGGTTCCCCGATCGGCGACGGACGCGATCCCGGGAGCTACGGCGCCGATCTCTCGACCCTCGTGGTCGACCGAGAGGCGCTGGCGGGGACCGGGAACCCACGCGACTTCCTTCGCCCTTACGAGGATCCGGATCGCATGCCCGGATCGGAGGTCGCGCAGTGGAACGCGGAGAACTCGAGGAAGTGGCAGAAGGAGGTGGTGAGCACCGACCGGGTCGTCGGAATCGAGATCGGCGGCGAGACGAGGGCGTATCCGCTCTTCATCGTCGACGCCCATGAGATCGTGACCGATGTCCTCGGCGGCGTCCCCATCCTGATCGCCCGGTCGCCGCTGCTCGACGAGGTCATGGTGTTCGACCGGCGGCTCGACGACGGGAACCTCGTCGAGCTGGGCGTGAGCGGGCTCCTCGAGGACCTGGCGCTTGTCATGCACGACGGACGCGAGCCGTTGAGTCTCTGGTCCGCTCACGACGGACGGGCGATCGCGGGTCCGTCGGTCGGCGATCGCCTGCGACCGATCGAGGGCGTCTCGATCGTTCCCTGGCGGTCATGGCTCGAGCGCCATCCCGGGACGACGGTGGTCGTCCGCGAGCCGGACTCGATGCGCCGCTATCGCCGGATCGACTATCGCCGTTATCTCGACGGTGATCGCTGGCTGATCCCGCCCCGACGCGAGCCGGCCGCCGGGTCGTCACCAGGGCCGCGCGACCGAGTGGTCTCGATCCTCGGCCCCGACGGCGAACCCCGTGCGATCATCCCGCTCGCCGACCTTGCTCGTCACGGCAAGGGCCTGACGGTCGTGGTCGACGGCCGGTCCGTGGTCCTCGAGACGATCCCGGGCGAAGCCGTCGTCCGCGTCGTCTCGTCGGATGGGCCGGCCACCCGGTTCGGGATGTGGAGCGGACCATGGACACGGAATCCCGTCGTCGCCGAGGAGGCCCTCGACCGCGGTCGCGACCTCCTGGCCGGCGCGGTCGAGGCTCCCTGATGCTCGTGTGGTTCAGCGTGACCGGGGGGTCGGCTTGAGCGCCTCGCCGAGAGCCAGCACCGCGTAGGTCGTCGCGAGGGAGGGCCGGGATTCCTCCCACCGTTCGACGGGGTTCGCCCAGGACCCGTCGGCGGCCTGTCGGGAGACGATCGCCTCGATCAACTCCGCCCGCCAGTCGTGTTCCTCGCCGTCCGGCGTGGTGATGACGTCGAGGCCCGATGCCCGCAGCGCTCGCGCCATGGCATGGAGGTAGTAGTAGAGGCCCTGCTGGCCCATGCCCGGATTCTCGTCGAACGTCCAGTGCCTCCGGATCCACCCCAGCGCGGCCTCGACCCTCGGATCCTCGGCGTCGAGCCCGGCGAAGAGCAGGCTCTTGAAGCCGGCGTAGGTCATCGAGCCGTAGCTGCGGAGACTCCGCGCCGCACCCGAGGGCATGATCTCGCCGTGGCGGCCTTCGCCGGCGACCTCGCTCGCCATCGACTCGCCGCCATTGGCGGGGGAATAGACGAATCCGCCATCGTTCGAGCCCGCCTGGGCCCAGTCCGCGGGATTGGTCTCCTTGAGGTTCTGCGTCCGGCTGAGGAACACGAGGGCGCGCTGGACCGATGGTTCGTCCGGGCAGACGCCGGCGTCGTAGAGCGCATCGAGCATCATCTGGGTGTTGGAGAGGTCCGGTCGACCGTGACGCCCGTATCCGGCGCCGCCGAACCAGTCCCGGCTCGGACCCACGCCCTCGGACTGGTCCCACTGGTTCGAGGTCAGCCGGTCGACGGCCTCCGCGAGGACGAGTTCGTCCTGGGTGTCGGAACCCACGGCGACGAGTCCCATCGTGATCGCACTGGTGACGTAGTTCCCGAGTCCACCCCGGGCGAGTCCGTCGAACCCCTCGGCGTCGAGTCGGCCGCGGATGAAGCCGAGCGCCTGGTCGCGGGCCCGGACGAGCTCCGGCTGCGAGGGAGCGGCCTGGGCGAAGCCCTTGAGTGCGAGGGCGGTGACCGCGACCGAGGCGGCGGCCTCTCGTGGCGGACGGTCCGTGGCCTCGACCCGCTCGCCTTCCATCCAGGCGCCGCGATCCGACTGGGCCGCGGCGAGCCAGGCGAGACCGTCGAGCAACGCCCGATTGGCCGACTCCCAGGAACGCCCGTCGAGTCCCGTCTCCTCGCGACTGGTGGCGATGCGGTGGACCGGCTCGGCCGGGAGAAGGACGGTGGCCGGTGCCTTCGCCGCCGGGAGATCGGTGATCCGCGACTCGTCGATGCGGGCGTCGACCGCGGCGTCGGCCGGCGCCTCGACGAGTCGGCGGATCTCCTCGGTGACCCGGACCTCCCGCCTGGCGGGCGGCTCGGCCGTGGCGATCGTCGGGACCGTGGTCGCGAGCAGGAGGGCCGTCGCGACGGGGATGCATTGGTCGTGGCATCGAGGACGGGGCTGGCGTGTTCGCATGCGGACAGGCTAGCCTCCACCCGGCGGCGGCGGTGATCCGTCGCCGAATCGCCTGCGTCGCACCGGAGCCGTCCGATGTCCGAGTCCCCCGATCCGCTCGAGCTGCCCGGGACCGCGTGGTGGTCCGAGTTCCGCGAAGCGCTCCTCGAGGACGATGTCGTCGAGGCCCTTGGAAGGAACCGGGTCGAGGGCGTGCTCGACGGTGTTCGCAGGCTGGCCGCGGGCTCGAGCGCCGAAGGCCGGCTGGACGAACTCGAAGCAAGGATCGCCCGGATCGAGGCCCGACTCGACGGGATCGCCGATCGTCCCTCCGGCGACTGAGCCGCGTCGTCGGGTCAGCGGACGGTGCCGATGACGTACATCGTCTCGACCCCTTCCGGGGTGACGAAGACCACGGGGCACGTGAACGGGCCTCGCACGTCGGCCTTCGGTCGAAGGGCGCCCACGACCTTCACCCGGTCCCCGTCGCCCTGCGTCTGGGACAGCAGCATCACCTCGAATCGCGGGTCGCCGGATCGAAGCATCTGCAGCGTCCGCCCGCGGAACTGCTTCAGCTCGACCGTGAACTCGGCCGTGGAACCGGGCGCCAAGCGACCGACGTTCGCGATGTACCCGTCGAACTGCACCTTGACCGTGTAGTCCTTGAACTGGTGGGGGAGCATCGACCAGCGATGTCGCACCCGCATCTCGAGCATCGGTGCCTCGGGATGGTCGGTCTCGATCATCATCCACTTGGGCATCGACGCCTGCGTCTCGCCGGTGAGGTCGTAGGCGACGACCTGTTCCGTGGAAGCAGTGGACGAGCCGATGAACGTGGGCGGAGCGCCGTTCACCGACAGGACGTTGAAGGGACGATCGTCCGAGGCCACGAGTCGGATGCGACCGGTCATGCCCTCGGGCTTCAGGGCGTCGATCCACAGCGTCTCCGGACCGACGGACGAAGCCCGGGCCTGGACCGGGTAGGCCGAGACCGCGCGAAGCGTGAGTCGGGGGCCGCGGACCTGCGGTGCGAACACGATGTTCACCGCGGCCTTCTTCTCGCCGGTCGTGCTGGGGACCTGGAGCGTCATCGGGATGCCGATCGCGCCCTTCGGGGGAATCGTCTCGCCGGCGACCTGGACCGTGGTGCACTGGCACGTCGGCATCGCGGCACGGATCACCACGGGACGGTCGGTGGGATTGACGAGCTTCATCACGGTCCGCAGCTTGGAACCCGGCGGGACGATCCCGAAATCGACGTCCGACGGCTCGCCGTAGACCTCGGTGGCGCCGGGCCTGATCGCCACCGAGCCCGACGGATGAAGGATCGGTGCGAGCGAGTCCGTCGAAGCGGGGTTCGAGGCCGCAGGAGCCGTGGCCTGGATGCCCTCGGCCGGTGTCGGTGCCGACGTCGTGGTGGGCTCGGTGCCGGCATCACCGCACCCTGCCAGCAGCAGGAGGGTGGCCAGGAGGTTCCGGCGAGGGCTGATCCGGTCGGCGAGCGTGGTCCTGGGCCGGCGGGTGCGAGGCATCGGTCGAGACTCCGGGGAAGGCGTTGACTGCGGCACGGTATGGCAGATCGCGTCCGGGGAGTCGGTTCTGGGTCCACTAGAATCCGGTCCATGAAGGCAATCGCAGTGATGACCGGCGGGACTCCCGTGGCCCCGAACGTCGAGTTGATCGATCTCCCCGAACCCGAACCGGCCCCGGGGGAGGTGCTGGTGGCGACCGAGGCCGCGGCCCTCAACCAGCTCGACATCTTCGTCGGCGGGGGGATCCCCGGCGTCGAGAGACCATGGCCTCGCGTGACCGGATGCGACGGCGTCGGCGTGGTCGAGCGGGTCGGCGAGGGGGTCGACCCCGGCTGGGTCGGGCGTCGCGTCATCCTCAACGCCGCGGTGCCGGACATCGAGCCGGCCCGGCCCGGCATCCTGCCGGCGGGAGAGATGTTCCGCCTGGTGGGGGAGCACACGCCGGGAACCATGGCCGAGAAGTTCGTCGCTCCGGCATCGAACCTGCTCGAGATCGGAGGCCATCACGAGGCTTCCGCGGCGGCCGCCTTCGGCCTGACCCACCTCACCGCGTGGCGGATGCTCCAGACCCGTGCCCGAGTGCAGCCGGGTGAATGGGTCCTCGTCACCGGCATCGGTGGAGGGGTGGCCCTGGCTTCGCTCGGGATCTGCAAGGCCCTGGGTTGCCGAGTGGTCGTGACGAGCCGGCATCAGTGGAAGCTCGACCGGGCGATCGAGCTCGGCGCCGACGCGGCCGTGCTCGACGAAGGAGAGGACTGGAGCCGGGCGGTCCGGGCCGCGACGGACCGGCGAGGCGTCGACCTCAGCATCGACTCCGTGGGGCAGGCGATCCACGAGTCGTGCATCACGGCGCTGGCCCGGGGTGGTCGGCTCGTCACCTGCGGAGCCACGACCGGGGGGGCGGCTCGGACCGACCTGACCCGCGTCTTCTGGAACCAGCTCTCGATCCTCGGGTCGACCATGGGGACCATGGCCGAGTTCCGGGCCGTCACTCGTCTCTTCGAGCTTCAAACGATCGTTCCCGTCGTCGACCATGCGGGCTCGCCGGCAGACGCTCGGGGGCTCTGGGAGCGGATCGAGCAGGGCGAGCAGTTCGGGAAGCTCGTGGTCCGATGGGGATAGCCGGTCGAGTAGCACTCGGTGCAACCGAGCCAAGACTCCGATAATCAGGGGGTTCGGGATCTTGGATCATCGGCAAGCGGGTAAACGCCTGACTGGGCGTCCAATTGCCGGGGGACCGGGGGCATTTGCCCTCTTTCCGCGTTGACCAAGCCCATGCCCCGACTACATTTGAAGCAGCGCCCGGATTCCGGGACAACTGTCTACATCTCGGGTCTCCACTCCTGGACACCCGCGTTTCAGATCCGATTTGGAGGATTCACGGATGCAGTGTCAGTTCATCAAGACTTGTGCCGCCCTCGGCACCGTCGGCATCGCGGGAGCCGCCTTCGCGGGCGACACCGTGCGATTCGACGCCAACTTCAGCGACGCAGACATCTTCTTCGTCGACTTCGCTGCGGGGCAGACCCCGGCGAACGCCCAGGCCGTCGCGACGGCCGACCCCGGCCGCTACATCAGCAGCGTCGGCTGGTCGAACGTCGACGTCGACATCTGCTGGAACGGTGGTTCCAGCTACACCGGCTGGGCCTCCGAGGTCGTCTTCGCCCTCACCATGGAGGAAGCCGGCGTCACCAACTGGTACACCAGCACGTCGCCCTTCGCCGGTGACAACACGGGTGCCGACACGCCGGACACCTGCTCCAACCGACAGGCTCTCGCCGAGATCGACACCCCGCTCGCCGCGTTCCTCTACAAGGTTGACGCTTCGGGCAACGTGGACGTCGGCATGGTCTCGACCTGGAACGACGGCACCGGTCTCCGTCACTCCGAGATCAACACCGCCGACTTCTACTTCGTGCTCGGTGGCGAGATTCCCGCGGGCTGCGAAGGAGCCACCGGCTCCTGTGGCGAGGCCCACCCGACCCCGGGTTGCGAGGACCTCTCCTGCTGTGCCCTGACCTGCGATCCGGACGCCGGCGGCGACCCGTTCTGCTGCGACAGCAGCTGGGACAGCACCTGCGTCGAGCTGGCGGTCGCGCTCTGCGGCATCTTCCAGTACTCGTGCGATGCCCCCGCGGCCGCGAACGACTGCGCCACCTCGCCCACGATGATGACCAACGGCGAGACCGTCGCGTTCAACACCACCGGCTTCAACACCGATGGTCCGGACGAGATCGGTTGCGGCTCGGGCTACGAGGACTTCCCGATCTGGTCCGACGCGTGGTACATGGTCGACGTCGATACCGACTCGATCCTCACCGCCACGTGCTGCAACCTCGCGGACTTCGACACGAAGATCGCGATCTACGACGCCGGCCCGACCGGATCGACCTTCGATCCGGCCACCCTGCCCGACGTCTTCCTCATCTGCAACGAGGACTGCGACGACCCGACGTTCTTCACCTCCGAGGCCCAGACGGCCGTCGTCGCCGGCAACAGCTACCTCGTCCGCCTCGGCGGCTACCAGTCGGCCACCGGTTCCGGCGACCTGACCGTCTCCTGGCAGGAGCCCGACCCGCCGATCCCGCCGCAGACCTGCGACACCCCGGGTCCGGACACCATCACGCAGAGCATCACCGACGTGATGACGACCGGTGGCGTGGCGTGTGCCGGTGGTGGCATCACCACCGAGAACAACTACTGCCGCGTCTACACGCAGGCCGAGGTCGGTGACGCGTTCACCATCGACTGCATCCGGTTCGGCGTGACGAACCCCGGTTCGTACCTCCCGGCGAAGATCAACGTCTACAACAGCCCGTCGGGCAGCCCCGCCCCGCTGGCCGACATGACGCTGCTCGCCTCGAACGACTTCGGGTTCTACACCACCGCCGGCCTCGAGTACAACGTCGTCTCGTTCGCCGACGGCGTCGACGTCGACCTCTCGGACGGTTCGGCCCTCGTGGTCGAGATCGAGATCCCGCCGTCGCTCGACGGGTTCGTCACCTTCGGTGGCGGCACCGCGCTCGACATCTCGAGCGGTACCACCTACCTCCGTTCGGGCTCGTGTGGCATCACCGAGTACCTCCCGGTCGGTGACATCGGCTTCGACCTCGAGTGGTTCGTCTTCATCGACGGCACCGCCGGTGGTTCGGGCAGCTGCCCGGGCGACTTCAACGGTGACGGCATCGTCAACGGTGCCGACTTCGGCTCGATCCTCGCGGCCTGGGGCACCTGTGGTGGCTGCCCCGAAGATCTCGACGGCAACGGCGAGGTCAACGGTGCCGACGTGGGTCTCCTGCTCGCGGTCTGGGGCCCCTGCCCCTGATCGGAGCTGATCACTGCCCGGTCGAGTCTTGAGACCGGAAACCAGGATCCTCGACAGCTCCCCGGCCCTTCTGGGTCGGGGAGCTGTTCTTTTTCGGAGACTTGGCGATGGATTCGGAATTTTGATGAATCGCCGAGAATCAGGGGTAATCTTGACCTCACGTACATAACGCGTCGCCGGAAATGGGACGGTCGGATGCTCGGTGCCGTCCCTCGGGGAACGTCCTCGCCGGACGCACGCGGGCCTTCAGGGCTCGCATTGGAATACAAGAGAAGACAAGAGGAGACGAGCGTGATGAACACCTCCCACATCAAGGCATTCGCCGCCTTGGGGGCCGTCGGTCTTGCCGGCGCCGCTCATGCTGGCGATTCCGTCCGGTTCGACGTCAATTTCAGCGATGGAGAGATCTTCTTCATCGACTTCGCTGCTGGAGAGACCCCGGCGAACGCGCAGACCTCGTCGACCGCCGATCCCGGCCGCTACTTCGAGAGCATCGGCTGGTCGAACATCGACGTCGACGTCTGCTGGAACGGTGGTTCCAGCTACACCGGTTGGGCCTCCGAGGTCGTCTTCGCCCTCACCATGGAGGAAGCCGGCGTCACCAACTGGTACACCAGCCCGTCGCCCTTCGCCGGTGACGACACGGGTGCCGACACGCCGGACACCTGTGCGAACCGCCAGGCCCTCGCCGAACTCGACACCCCGCTTGCCGCGTTCCTCTACAAGGTGGACGCCTCGGGCGACGTGAACATCGGCATGGCCTCGACCTGGAACGACGGCACCGGTCTCCGTCACTCCGAGATCAACACCGCCGACTTCTACTTCGTGCTGGGTGGCAGCATCCCCGCGGGTTGCGACGGAGCCACCGGATCCTGCGCCGAGGCCAACGGGACCCCGGGTTGCGACGATCTCGCCTGCTGCGCCCTGACCTGCGACGCCGACGGCGGCGGTGATCCGTTCTGCTGCGACAGCAGCTGGGACAGCACCTGTGCCGAACTGGCGATCGCGCTCTGCGGCATCTTCCAGTACTCGTGCGACGCTCCTGCGTACTCGAACGACTGCGCCACCGACGCCCAGATGGTCACCAACGGCGAGACCCTCGCGTTCGACACGACGCTCGCCAACTACGACGGACCGACCATCAGCTGCGCCGACTCGGGCGGCCCGAACGTCTGGTACATGATCCAGGTGACCGAGGCGACCGACCAGCGGCTGACCGCCAGCACCTGCAACCAGGCCCTCTACGACACCGCCCTGACCCTCTGGGACATGGGTGAGGTCGGGGATCCGATCGACGGATCCGCCCTCGAGGGTGCCGAGGTGGCCTGCAACGACGACGGTGCCGGTTGCGCCGACTTCTCGTCCCTCCTCAACTACAACATGACCGCCGGTCGCCAGTACCTCCTCAGCGTCTCCGGCTACCAGGGTTCGGTTGGAACCGGCAGCCTGACCGTCAGCTGGGAAGAGCCCGAGCCGCCGCTCCCGCCCTACACCTGCGACACCCCGGGGCCGGACACGATCACGCAGAACAGCACCGACGTGATGACGGTCGGTGGCGTGGCGTGTGCCGGTGGTGGCATCACCACCGAGAACGCCTACTGCCGCGTCTACACGCAGGCCGAGGTCGGTGACTCGTTCACCATCGACTGCGTCCGGTTCGGCGTGACGAACCCGGGATCGTACATCGAGGGTTCGATCAACATCCTGACCTCTCCGAGCGGCAACCCGGCTCCCTATGCCGACATGACCCTGCTCGCCTCCGCGCCGCTCGGCATCTACACGACGGCCGGCAACGAGTACAGCGTCGTCTCCTTCGACGGCGGCGTCGCGGTCGATCTCTCGGACGGATCCGCCCTCGTGGTCGAGATCGACATCCCGCCGTCGCTCGACGGCTTCGTCACCTTCGGTGGCGGCACCGCGGCCGACATCACGAGCGGTACCACCTACCTCCGCTCCGCATCCTGCGGCATCACCGAGTACGCCACCGTGGGCTCGATCGGCTTCGACCTCGAGTGGTTCGTCTTCATCGACGGCACCGCCGGTGGTTCGGGCAGCTGCACCGGCGACTTCAACGGTGACGGCGTCGTCAACGGCGCCGACTTCGGTGCGATCCTCGCGGCCTGGGGCACCTGTGGTGGCTGCCCCGAGGATCTCGACGGGAACGGCGAGGTCGGCGGTGCCGACGTCGGCCTCCTGCTCGCGGTCTGGGGCGACTGCCCCTGATCCGTTCCGATGGCACTCCGGTCCGCTTCGCGGGCCGAATCGGTATCTGCGGCATCCCCCTCGGTCTTCGGGCCGGGGGGGATGTTCATCGGCCTCGATCGAAACCGGCGGGGTCGAGCGCGGTACCGTCCGAGGTCCCTCGGACCCGCTCTTCCGGAGAATCCAACCCGTGCGGATGTTCCTCCTGATCTCGATCGCGGTGATGGTGCTGCTGGTCGCCTTGTTCCTGGCCTTCGGATCGAGCCTTCGGCTTGGCGGTCCGGGGGCGTCCGGTCGCGAGGTCCGCGTGGAGCCGGTCGATCGCCGCGAACTGGTCGAACGGGTCTCGGCACCCGGCGAGATCGAGCCCAACGTGAAGGTCGACGTCTCGGCCGAGGTCTCGGCGAGGATCCTCGAGCTTCCGCTTCGAGAAGGCGACGTCGTGAAGCGTGGTGACCTGATCATCCGCCTCGACGCCGAGGACATCGAAGCCCGGCTCGCGAGCGCCGAGGCGAGGCGGGACGCCGAGCGGTTCCGCCTGCAGAGCGAGCAGACCCGTCTCTCGGGTCCCATCGCGTCGCTCGAGAACGCCCGGGACACGCTCGAGCGGCAGGAATCGCTCTTCAAGACCGGCGACATCAGTCGCCAGGTCCTCGACGATGCCCGGAGCCGGGTCCTCGAGCTCGAGGCCCAGGTGGAGGCGGGCAACCTCCCCGTCTCGGTGATCGAGAGTTCCCTCGAGGCCTCGGAGGCCGACGTCGACCAGGCCAGGGAGGCCCTCGAGAAGACGGTGATGACCTCGCCGATCGACGGCGTGATCACGGTCCTGAATGCGGAGGTCGGCGAACTCGTCGTGGTGGGCACGATGAACAACGCCGGCACCGTGATCATGACCATCGCGGACCTCTCGCGGATGCGGCTCGACGCCCGGGTCGCGGAGAGCGACATCGCGCGGATCGCCACCACCCAGCCGGCCGAGATCAGGATCAACGCCTACCCGGACGACGTCTTTGGCGGGACCGTGGAGCGGATCGCCCTGCAGCGATCCACGGACCGCGACGGCTCGGGCTACTTCAAGACCGAGGTCCAGATCGACCTCGAGGGACGACGGCTGTTCTCCGGTCTCGCGGCCAACGTGGACATCGAGATCGCCCGGCACGAGGGAATCGTGGTCCCGAGCCAGGCCGTGGTCGATCGGAAGCTCGACGACCTGCCCCGGCGCGTCCGCGAGCACGAACTCGTCGACCAGGAGCGTTTCACGGCTCCCGTCGTGTTCGTCGTCGAGGATGGCAAGGCCGTCTGTCGACCGGTCCTGCTCGGGCCGAGCAGCCTCTCCGAGACGATCGTCGCCGAGGGACTCGATCCCGACTCGCTGGTGATCATCGGTCCCTACAAGGCGCTGGAGACGCTCGCGGACGGCGACGCCGTTCGAATGGAATCCGAGTCCGGGGAATCCGGGGAACGAGCCGTCGGCTTCGAGTTCAAGGTCGCCGGTTGATCCGGATCGGGAATCGAATCACGTGCTGATCTCGTTGCGCGGCATCACGAAGGTCTACCACGTCGGCGTGGACACGGTCCATGCGCTCCGCGGCGTCGACCTCGATGTCGGCGAGAACGAGCTCGTCGCGATCATGGGCTCCTCGGGATCGGGGAAGAGCACGCTCATGAACGTGCTGGGATGTCTCGATCGTCCGACGGACGGCACGTACCTGCTGAAGGACCGGAGGACCGACCGCATGACGGCGGCGGAGCTGGCGCAGGTCAGGAACGAGATGATCGGCTTCGTCTTCCAGGCGTTCGAGCTCCTGCCGAGATCGACCGCCCTGGCCAACGTCGAGCTCCCGAGCATCTACGCGCGGGGCGACCGCCGGCGCGATCGCCGGAATCGTGCCCGGGAGGCACTCGACCGGGTCGGCCTCTCGGACCGGATGACCCATCGGCCGAACCAGCTCTCCGGCGGCCAGAAGCAGCGGGTGGCGATCGCCCGGGCGCTTCTCAACCGCCCGGCGATCCTCCTCGCGGACGAACCGACGGGGAATCTCGACTCGACCACCACGGCGGACATCCTTCGGCTCTTCCGGGACCTGCACGCCGAGGGCCAGACCGTCCTGATCGTCACGCACGAGGACGAGGTCGCTGCGCACTGTGATCGCGTGGTCAGGCTCCACGACGGACGGATCGCGAGCGACCTGCCGATCGCCGAGGATCCCGCGGGCCGACACGCGGCGGCGGGGGAGGCGGTCGAACCATGATCTCCCCCGCATTCTGGTGGCAGGCGATCAAGCTCGCCCTCTCGCAGATTCGCGCCAACCTCGGACGCAGTCTCCTGACCGCGCTCGGCATCATCGTCGGGGTGGCGAGCGTGACCGCGGTCATCGCGGCGCTGGGAGGACTGAAGGACCGGGTCCTGACCGAGTTCGAGACCTTCGGTGCGAACCGGCTCCTCGTCTTTCCCGATCGACCCGACGACGCCCCGCGGAACCTCTATCCGTGGAAGGACGTCCGGCTGAAGATCGCCGAGGTCGATGCGATCGCCGAGCACTGTCCGTCCGTGAGGGTGGTCACGCCGATCACCTCCCTCGGGACCTCGGCCCAGTACGGCGAGCGGATCCTCGAGGGGATCACCGTGACGGGCATCAGGCCGGCCTGGCACGAGACCGAGAATCGCTCGGTGCTTCGGGGCCTTCCGTTCAACTCCATCGACGAGACCGGGGCGAGGCAGGTCTGCCTGGTCAACGAGGATGCCATTCGCGAGCTCGGGCTTCCCGCGGATCCGATCGACGAGCACATCATCATCGGCGACCGGCGATACCTGGTGGTCGGCCTGGTGGAGACGATCCAGTCGACGATGTTCGGGATCAACACCACGAGCGCGGAGATCTTCATCCCCTTCGCGATGGCTGCGCGTCTCCAGAGCCAGAACTTCTTCTTCCGCGCGACCGCGATGATCCGCTCGCCCGAGCTGGCCCAGGAGGCCGAGAGCGAGGTCCGATTCGTGCTGCGAAAGATGCGTGGTCTCGAGGGGGACGAGCCGGACACCTTCCGGGTCGCCGCGATCGACCAGTTCATCGACCAGTTCAAGGCGCTCGCCGCCGGGATCACCGCGATCGCGGGCGGGATCGTCGGCATCAGTCTTCTCGTGGGTGGCATCGGGATCATGAACATCATGCTCGTCTCGGTCAGCGAGCGGACGCGGGAGATCGGGCTGCGGAAGGCCGTCGGCGCGACACCGTCGGCGGTGCTGCTCCAGTTCCTCCTCGAGGCGGTCGTCCTCTGTCTCGTCGGCGGCGCGGTCGGCGTGCTGATCGGCGAAGTCTTCGCGATCGGCCTGACGTTCATCCCCGATGCGGGACTCGAGCAGGCCCACGTCCCGCTCTGGGCGATCGTCATGAGCTTCTCCTTCAGCGCCGCGGTGGGGGTGGTCTTCGGGATGTTCCCGGCGATCAAGGCATCGAGACTCGATCCCATCGAGGCCCTGCGACACGAATGAAGAGGCATCCTTCCATGGTCGGACCGAGTGGATCCCGTCGCGGCTTCGGCGCGACGCTCCTGGCGTGCGTGGTCCTTCACGGAGGGTGCTCCCCGGTCGGGATCCTCGACAACGACACGCCTCGTTGGTCGCCCGCGCCCGACGCCACGTCGCGCATCGACCCCGTCGATCTCCTTTCTCGAAGCGCCGCCGAGCTCGAGACCCCGGAGGACGCGATGGAGGAGATGCTCGATCGCGAGCTTCCACTCGAGGAACCGGATGCCGTGCAGTCGATCCAGCTCGAGACGATCCGGCGATCGGTGCTCGAGAACAATCTCGACCTTCGAACGGAGCTCGTGGCCCCGGACATCGCCGCCGCCGACCTCGCGGCCGAGGAGGCGAAGTTCGAGAGCACCTTCTTCGCCGGGTACACCCGGAACGATCAGGGCGTGCTCACCGACCTCGAGCAGGGCGAGCCGACGAACACGGACGAGTTCCTCGCGGGCCTCAGGGTTCCGCTCGCGACCGGTGGCGACGTGACGGTCGACACGCTGGCGACTCGAAGCGATCTCGGGGAGACGCTTCCCGGGTCGAACGAGCCCTGGGAGTCGAACGTCAGGTTCTCGATATCCCAACCACTGCTTCGTGGTGCGGGATTGCGCACCAACACGGCCTCCATCAGGATCGCGGGCTGGAATCGCGACATCGCCTCGGCCAGGCTCAAGCTCGCGACCATCCGGGCGATCGCCGACGCGGATCGGGCCTACTGGAACCTCTACGCGGCCTGGCGCGAGCTGGCCGTTCGACGCCAGCAGTACGAGCTGGCCATCGCCCAGATGGAGCGTGCGGAACGCCGGGTCCAGGCCGGGGACGCGCCCGAGGTCGAGGTCGTCCGGGCCCGATCGGGCGCCGGCTCGACGCTCGAGGCGATCATCCGGGCCGATGCCGACCTGCGGATCCAGCAGCGCGTGGTCAAGCGGATCATGAACGACTCCCGCTTCCCGGTCTCGGGCGACACCGCGCTGGAACCGGCGACCGATCCGAACCCGCTTCGGATCGAACTGGATGGGGACGAGCTCGCCCGCGAGGCGGTGGCGTCGCGGATGGAGATGCTGGAACTCGAGATCCAGCTCGCCATCGACGCGCTCGAGATCGATGCGAGGCGAAACGATGCGCTTCCCGTCTTCGCCGTCGACTATCGCTACTCGATCCAGGGGGATGATTCCGGATTCGGATCGGCGTATGCGGCGCTCGGCGATTCGGACAGCCACCGCATCGGCGTCAATGGCGAGATCCCCCTCGGGAATCGCGTGCGCGAGAGTCGACTCACCGCGGCGGTGCTCGACCGCGTGGCGCGGCTGGCGACCCGGGACGCGCGAGCGCAGTCGATCCGCACCGAGGTCTACGACGCGCTGGATCGGCTCCGGCAGGCGTGGCAGTCGATCCTCGCGGCGCGGCTCGAGACCATCCTGGCCGCCCGCGTGGTGGAAGGGGAGCAGCGGCAGTTCGACGTCGGCCTCCGGACATCGACCGAGGTCCTCGATGCGCAGAGTCGACTCGCGGATGCGCAGAGCCGCGAGATCAGGGCGCTGGCCGCGTACCAGATCGCCCTGGTCGACATCGCGTTCGCGACGGGAACGCTGCTTGGCCAGTCGAGGATCGACTTCATCGATGTCGATGGTCGGACCGAGATCAGGACGGGAGCGGTCGACTCGGTGTCAGGTTTCCCGGTTCGACCGACAGGCGCCGCCGCGGTCGAAGGGGACCGGTAGGTCAAGACCCCAACCTGCCGCCGAATGCATCACTGCGGCGTCAAGGGCCATTCCTCGCCGGTTACGCTCGCGAAGGAGGACGCCCTTCGCATGACTCGCCCCGACACCATCGACATCCCGGACGCGGAACGCGAAGAGGTGCTCGTGCACCCGGGGCGGAGTTCACTGCTTCGGGACATGGCCTCGGGATTCACGGATGAACTGATCCCCCTCCTCACGGTGGTCCACAACGTCATGCAGCTCTCGAGGACGGGCCTCGAGCGAGGTGACCAGGCCCGCGTCGCGGCGATCTCGAGTCACTCCGCGGGCGAGCGATCGCTGGAGGCCGCGTTCTCCATCCTCCACCGCCTGCAGGAGATCGGTCGACCCAGGACCGGGGATCCGAAGGTCGTCGACCTCGCGGATCAACTCGCGTCGCTTCGACCGAAGCTGCGGCTGGTCGCGGGTGAGGGCGTGGACATCGAGACCGCCGTCGACGAGGACGAGTCGCCGCTCGAAGTCCTGGTCGATTCAAACCGGCTCGAACTCGCCCTGCTGGAACTGGTGGTCAACGCCCGGGAGGCGATGCGCGGGTACGGGCAGATCATGATCGTCGCTCGACGGGATCCGGGTTCGATCGATGGTGGCACCATCGTCCGGATCGAGGTCACCGATTCCGGCCCCGGGATGTCGTCGGATTCCCTCGAGAAGGCCTTCGAGCCGTTCTTCTCGACGAAGCATCGCGACCTCGGACCGGGCCTGGGACTTCCATTCGTTCGCTCGATCATCGAGGCCTCGAACGGAACGGTCGCCGTCGACGGCTCCTGCGAGAACGGCTGCCGAGTGGTGATTCGCCTGCCCATCCTCGAAGGCCCGGACCGCATCGCGGCCCGGGAGTCCTCCGGCGGGTGATCATCATCCGCTGGGCTCGTCCCGTTCGATCACGGTGGACTCCGCGCTCTCGATCGCCTCTCGGGCCAGCCGGCGGATCGCGGCGGGCATGGCTTCGTCGGCCTCGAGATCCCGAACCGCCTCGAGGACCCGGTCCGGTCTCTGCTCGGAGATCCAGAGTCGGTGTCGAGCCAGTCCCGCCGCGATGGAGGCGGCGTAGTACCGCGCGGCCAGACGTCGGTCGCTGGACGTCTCCCCGCTTCGGCGAATGCTCTTGAAACCGCTCTTGAGGAGACGGAGCCGCTCGAGGTCCGCGACCGGATCCGCATCGATGCGGCAGATCGCGTCGGTCGCGTCCTCCGCGGCGGGGTCGAGTTCGTGCGCGAGCCAGTCGACCTGGCTTCGCTCGGGTTCGAGCCCGAACGCCAGGACCCATCTCAGCGAATCCGAGAGCGGATCGGCGTCCCGCGGGTGATCCTCCGATTCCATCGATCTCGTGCTCATCGCTTCGATCGCTCCAGCAGGGAGAGCAGTTCGCGAATCTCGTCGGAGACCTCTCCCGGATCACCGACCGTCTGCGTCACCTCGTCGATGATCGCCTCGCCCAGCGCCTTCTTGCCGACGACGAGGAGCGAGGCGGCCTTGGGGACGTCCCGCAGCGACAACTCCTCGACGAGCGCGGTGTAGGGAACGGGTCGGCCACCGTCGACGAGGGGCCGAACGAGCCTGGCCTCGAGCACCCGCCACTCGGTCTCCCGGCCGGTCGACTCGAGATCCTCGCGCACCCTGCGGATCGCGTTCCGGAGGACGGTCGCGACCCAGTGACGCGTGAACGTCGCCTCCGCGTCGAGATCGGTGTGCAGGTCGTCCTGGTCCGAATCCAGCAGGCTGTCGATCCGGCGGCCGCCGGAGGGCGCCCGCTTGGCGGCGGTGCGCCGACGTCGGCGGTCCTTCAGGTAGTTCGAAAGCGATCTCGACAGAAGCCCTCGGAACCGACCACGATCCGGGGATGCATTGACGAGGAGGTTCCGCTCGAGGACGACATCCGCGACGAAGCCCTGGACGGCGTCATGGGCGTCGTGGTCGGAGAGGCCACTCGCACGAGCCCGGGCGATCATCACGTTCCAGTAGCGCCGGATCAGGCGATCGAGCGACTCCTGCCTCGTCGGGGAGTCCTCCCGGCCGCTGTCGATCACCATCGACCAGTCGGTGATCGAGGCGCCTGAAGCGGTCTGTGATGGACGATCCGTCATGGTCCCGGGGCTCCAAGACGAGAGTACGCCATCCGGAGGCCGATTCGAGCCAATCCGGGAAATCCACGGTTCGAACCCCGCCTCCCGCGGACGCCCCGGGGGCCGCTCAGTCGATCGCCTTCTCGAGCGACCACCCCTCGAGCCAGAGGGCCCGGGCCGGCTTCGTCGCATGTCGAAGGACCCAGGTGGGTCGTCCCGCCTCCATCATCCTGCGAGCCTGCAGGGCGGGGCCCGATCCCATCTTCACCGTCACCGGCTCGTGGCCGTCACGGGTCTCGATCACGATCGCGTGGATCACGTCGTCGTTCACCGAGGTGTTCGTCCGTTCGACGGCCGTGATCCGACCGTCCGCAACGATCCCGTTGGTCACGAGTCCCTTGCGGGACAGGCGGTACCGGAGGAGCAGCAGGCAGGCGATCGAGGCGAGGACCCCGACGCCGAGGAAGACCAGCCCCTCCTGCGTGCCCCCGCCGCTCGCGAGCGTCCCGATCCCGATGCCGAGGAACACGATCGCCAGAATCGGGACGAGGATCAGGGGAAACGTGGTCCCGCCCCAGGCACGACGCTTCACCGGCGCGGGAATGGCCGGTCGAGGGGGTGGGGCGATGCGGAGCGCCTCCAGCATCTCGCCGGTGACGACCGTCTTCGCGACGGCCCGACCGATGATGCCGCCCTTCTCCTTGTAGGTGTCGATCGCCTCCTGGGCGTAGGAACCCTCGACCGCGTCGGCGGCTCGTCGCCCCACCTCGGGATCGTCCACGATCGGCCCGCCGGCCACCAGCGCATCCGCAAGTAGCTTCGCCGGGTCCCGGCCTTCGAGTCGGTGATCGTGGACGGCCCGCTTGCCGAGGACTCCTCCCCGACCGGAGGAGCCGTCGATGCTCCGGCGCGAGGCCAGGACGCCGCGTCCGCTGAACTTCAGGAAGAGATCCTCCACCGCCACGAGCGAGTCGATCGCCTCGCGCCCGAGAAGCACCTTCACCGACTCCGGATTGGCGGTGATGACGGCATAGCGATCGTTGAAGTCGTCCTCGTCCTCGAGTTCGAGGGTGGGGACACCCACCAGCGAGCCCAGCGCGCCGAGCATCTTCTCGCCGAGGCCCTTGCGAGGGCGGATCTCGAACTCGGGGAGCGTGGTGCGCGGTCGATGGAGGAAGACCACGGTGTGCCGGACGTCGTGACCGGGACCGTCGTCGTCGAGCTCGCTCCACTCCACGTTCACGAGGACGTCGCATCCACAGTCGTGCTGCCGGACCCTCGCCGTTCCGAACCGCAGGCTCGTGTCGTCGAAGTGGCCCTGCATCTCGACGAGGGCGTCCTTCGGGATCTCGGCCTTCATGAAGCCGGTCAGGTCCATGGCGGTCCTTTCTCGAAGAGTCTCTTCGCCGCGATCGTACCAGCCGCAGGTCGATTCACCGGGACCCGGGGTCCCGGGTTTCCGGTGAAAGCCCGCTCCAGCGTGCGGGGCCGACTCCGATCATGGAGATGAAGTGCCGAAGGGCGTCGTCGCGTTGATCGCAGTCCTTCGGCCAGACGGCCTCGTGCAGATCGATGGCCTCTCGCCCGTTCCCCCCATGGACCAGCACCACCATCTGCTCCCAGAGCCGCGCCGAACCGTCGCAGTAGTGGGGGAACATGCCGTCGGCCGAAACCATGCCCGACCAGTCCTCGGATCGAAGTCGTCGCGCGATGGCGGCGAGCTCGGTTTCGGAGGGTGGCGCCGTTCGCATCCGTTCGTAATCCAGTCTCCAGCCGTCGGGGCCCAGTTCATCGACCCAGGTCACGGGCGCCCAGAAGCAGCAGCCGGGGGCGAAGACGTAGCGATAGCGTGCATCGCTCGTGATCTCGAGGCGACCGTCGCCGTCCACGTCGCCCAGTTCCGGTGCGCACGTGCCGCTCCATTTCCAGATCGACTCGGGATGTCGATCGACGTGGAGCCGGAAGCACTCCAGGTCGAGAAAGCACTCGGTGCCACGACTGAAGTCGGAGAAGACGACCTCCGGGTGCCCATCGCCGTCGATGTCCGCGGGAACCGAGAGATCGACCCCGACACCACAACTGGATCCGCAGTGGGGCCAGCAGTACGACAGCTGCGTCTCGCCGTTCGGACCGAGGAGCCGGATCACCTCCGGATACTGCGGATCGAACGGA